>JBDHAI010000083.1:0-9406 GCA_039588155.1 Gemmatimonadota bacterium
TCATCGCCGCCTCAAGGAGCAGCCGAGATAGAAGCCACCGAGCTGACCGAAGTGGGTTCGGGTTAGACACTCCTCCGCACCGCCTCGAGGCGGCTCGTCGGATAGCTCAAAGGCTCGCGGCCGCTCAGTCGATCGCCATTGCGACCCACGTCGGTGGTGATGGCGATGGCTGGGGCTCGGCTGCCGCCGTGGCGCACCACTTCGGAACCCGTGGCACCGACGTCCGCCTCCTGACTTCCAGTCCGTTTCCCGGCAGCCTCGAGTTCTTGCTGCCGAGTGGGGCCGAGCTGCTCACCCCTGGCCCGTCGGGTATCGAGGCGCTTGAGACGGCAGAGATTCAGCTCGTGGTCGACGTGTCCGAGCCGAGCCGCTTGGCGGAATTCGCTCTGCACTATGACCGGGAGCGGACCATCGTGATCGACCATCACGCGCTGACGAGCCAGCCGATCGAGGCGTCGCTGACGTTCGTCGATTCTCGAGCTGCAGCCACGGTGGAGCTTGTCTACGACGTGATCGCCCAGACCGGCGAGAAGTTGAGCCTCGAAACTGCTCGAGCCCTCTATGTTGGTCTCGTGACCGATACGGGCTCCTTTCGATACTCGAACACGAGCCCCCACACCCATCGGCTGGCCGCGACGCTCATTGAGGCAGGCGCCAATCCGGAAACGCTGTACCGGCCGCTCTTCGCGAACCAGAGCGCAGCAGAGCTGGCCACGTTGCGCGCCGTGCTCGACGGGATCGAGCACGATCCGGCGCACGGGCTCACGTGGGCGAGTCTCGCCGCCGACGTCGATCAGCGCTTTGGCGGTCTGGATGAATACGAGGGCATCATCGAGCACGTGCGCAATCTCAGCGGCACCGAAGTCGCCATCCTTTTCCGCCAACTCCCGGGTGGGGAGATCAAGGTGTCGTTTCGCTCCTCCGGGGCGACGAACATCGGGTCGCTGGCTCGCTCGTTCGGAGGCGGGGGTCACGAGAAGGCGGCTGGAGCGACGCTGACCGGCGAATTGCCCGAGGTGATCGAGGAGGTTCTGGCCGCTTGCCGGGCCCTGCTCGCGGGTGGGATTCCTCGCTCTTGAGGGCGAGGCACAACGGCCGTATCTTGTTGTAGTTCACCGTACAGTAGCAATGGACGTTGGGTACGGGAGGTGGAGGCGGGTGAACGGAAGCAGGAAGAAGGATCGTAGACACGACTCGAAGCATCGTAGGTTGGTGAACGGAGTGACGGGTTCGACCAAGCCGAGCCGGCTTCTTTCGCTCGACCTGCGATTGCGGGCGATCGCCGCCAAGGTACCGACCTCGCTCATCGACGAGCTGTGGGTCTTCCCACCACTGCCCAATCGCGAGCTAGCCTGCGAGTTCCTCGTTCTGGTCTGTTACGACGGCGGCGCGGACCGCCGTCGGATACTGACGGCGCACGTGGATGCGCAGCGGTCGGATCCGGAGAGCGACGATCTCGAGTGGGTGCAGCGATTGCGCGAGCATGGTACGGCGCCACATGCGTGGGTAGCGCACATGCCGGACCGTCTGCTCAAGCGCCTCTCGGAGGCGGGCGTGCCGGAGGTGATTGAGGTAGGTGGGCATTCGGACGCGTGGGATGAGGCCGTTTCGCGATTCGAGAATGGGAACGGAAACGGCAATGGAGCCGGCCGCGCGGTCGACCCAACCCAAGTTGACAACGGGCTTATAACAGGGATAACTTTTAGTACTATCGATGAGACGGTTGTCTCAGGATTTGCAGTGGACCCGTAAGATCAAGACGTTGCAACCATGTTTCTCGCCTCGGAAAGCGGCAGCAAAGAAGAACGGCTGAAGACGGCGCTCGAGGCGTCCGGCCATCGCCACACCGCTCAGCGGGCGGCCATCTATCGTTACCTCAAGGGCGTCGCGTCGCACCCCACCGCCGACGAGATCTTCACCCAGGTGCGGGAAGTTCTCCCCGACATCAGCCTGGCGACGGTCTACAAGGCGCTGGAGGCGTTCGTGGAGGCCGGTGTTGCCCGCAAGTTGGCGCTGGGCAGCGGACCCGCTCGTTACGACGGTCGCACGGACGACCACGACCATGTGCGTTGTCTCAAGTGCGGGCGCGTGCGCGACGTCGTGGGCAACCACGACTCGGACATGATCCGGGGGCTGCATAGCGACGACGGTTTCGAGATTCTCGACTACCGTTTGGAGCTCATCGGCTATTGCGCGGACTGCCGCAACTAGACCGACCTAGTTGGGGGACTCTCTTTCGGCACTACTCCGGTCCACGAGTCCGGAGGACACGTTTGTGCGCGGTACCTGTTCTCGGGTCCGCGCACTTCTTCTCATAAGGGCTGAGCAGTGAACGCCTCCAACTCGTTCGTTCCCAGTAAGATCTTTCTGACCCAAGGCGTCGGTATCCATCGCGAGCGGCTGACATCGTTTGAGATGGCGCTCCGCGATGCGCGGATCGCTCGCTACAACCTGGTCAACGTCTCCTCGATCTTTCCTCCACACTGCGAGCTGATCGAGCGGGAAGACGGCCTGGCTCAGCTGACGCCGGGACAGATCACCTTCGCTGTTATGTCACGGCTCGAAACCAACGAGCCAAGCCGCCTCATCGCCGCCAGCATAGGCGTGGCGATTCCGAAGAACCCCGAGCGGTTCGGTTACCTATCCGAGCATCACGCCCACGGCCAGAACGAACAGACGGCCGGTGATTACGCGGAAGATCTCGCTGCAATTATGTTGGCTACGATCCTCGGTGTACCTTTCGACCCCGATGTGGCCTGGAACGAGCGCCGCATGCAGTGGGAGCTTTCCGGCCAAATCGTCAAAACGACTAACGTCACGCAGACCGCCGAAGGGCCCGACGACGGCAGCTGGGTGAGCGTGCTTACCGCCGCCGTCCTGCTACCCTGAGGTTCAGCCATGTCCGATTTCTCCTGGGAGGACCCCTACAGCTACCTCGGCCTCGGGGAAGAGTGGACGGGTCTGGATCGGGCACGTGTGGCCTTGCTGCCGGTTCCTTACGAGGCCACGACGTCCTACATGGAAGGCGCCCGCCGCGGTCCTGAGGCGATACTGGCGGCCTCGCGTCACGTGGAGCTTTACGACCACGAGCTCGACAGCGAGCCGTACCGAGTTGGCATTCACACCTATCCGATGGTCGAGCTGACGGCTGGCGGCCCCGAGTCGGCACTCGATGAGTTGCGCCGCAGCTACGCCGAAGTCTGCGATCGCGGCCACTTCATCGTCACCTTAGGTGGAGAGCACACGATCACCCAGGCTCCGGCGCTCTACTGGGCCGACCGTCTGGAGGACAACCTCTCGATCCTGCAATTCGATGCCCACGCCGACTTGCGCGACAGCTTCCACGGCACGCCCTGGAGCCACGCCTGCGTGATGCGCCGGGTCGTTGACCGCATACGGCCGGTAGGGGTCGGGATCCGGGCCATCGATGTTGAAGAGCGAAGGCTGATCAACGAGCTCGGCCTGACGATGATCTACGGCGAGGAGCTCGCATTGGACGGTTGGGTAGATCGTGCCCTGGAGGCGTTGTCCGGGAACGTCTACATCAGCTTCGATGTCGACTTCTTCGACCCGGCGCTCGTCCCGTCTACCGGTACTCCGGAGCCTGGAGGGGGAACTTGGCCACAGGCCATGACGTTGCTGCGGCGGGTGTTTGCGGAACGCAACGTCGTGGCCGCCGACGTTGTCGAATTAGCGCCGATCCCCGGACTCGTGGCGCCGGATTTCCTGGTGGCGAAGCTGGTGTACAAGATGATTGGGTACTGGCAGCGGGCGAATCCTGAGTGATTCAGTGATCAGTGAGCAGGCATCAGGACCGCGGACTTCGGTGCGCCGCTGAATCGGGTCTGCGCTGGCGGACTACCGACCACTGATTACTGATTACTAATTACTGATTACTGATTCCTACTGGCTGGAAGCGAGATCTGCGGACTCCATGCAAGACGGAACCTCCATCGGAATCTTCGTAGCCTTCGCGGCTGGCGTCCTCAGCTTCCTGAGCCCCTGCGTTCTACCGCTCGTACCGTCCTATGTCTCCTTCATCACCGGCCTGGGCATGGAGGAACTCGAGCACGGTGGAGAGGATGTCAAGCGGGTAACACTCATCCATTCGCTGCTGTTCGTCGCTGGCTTCACGCTCATCTTCATGCTCATGGGAGCTTCGGCCACCTACATCGGGCAGTTGCTCCGAGTATACCAGGACGTCATCGCCCGCATCGGCGGCGTCATCATCATATTCTTCGGAATCCTGCTGCTGGGGATCATTCCGATCCCGGCTCTGAGCCGGGAGAAGCGGTATCAGTTCCAGAACAAGCCGGTCGGCTTCGCCGGGACTATGGCAGTAGGCGCAGCCTTCGGCGCTGGCTGGGTGCCGTGCATCGGGCCAATCCTCGGCGCCATCCTGACGCTGGCGGCGACGCGGGCGAACGTGGCGGAGGGTGTGGGGCTTCTCGCCGTGTACTCCGCCGGTCTGGCGATCCCCTTCGTGCTGAGCGCTCTGGCGCTGACGGCGTTTCTCGCCTGGTTCCAGAAGTTCCGGCGCTACCTCCGTTACGTAGAATGGGTGGCCGGCATACTGCTCATCTTGGTCGGCTTGCTGCTGGTGACCGGTAGGTTCACGCTGCTGGCCGGCTGGCTGGTGCAGTTCACCCCCAATTTCTTGCTGGAGCGGATCTGACCCGCGGTCGAGCGCGGCGGGCGTTTCGAGCCCGTCGGTCGGCGTGGCGAGAGTGATCGACGAGGCAAGCTGTTAGGCGGAGGCGCTGCCGACCTCGAGGCTCTCCTCGAGGAGTTGCCGACGCAACAGTCGCGCGTAGGTCCCGTCTGCCTCGAGGAGCTCCGAGTGGATACCGCGCTCAACGATCTCGCCGTCCTCGATGACGAGGATCAGGTCTGCATCCTTCACGGCGGTGACCCGGTGAGAGACGATGAGGCTCGTATGACGTCGGAAGACCCCCTTCAACCCGTCGAGTATGCGCAGCTCGGTATGCGTGTCCACCGAGGACAGGGCATCGTCGAGAATCAGGACCGGCGATTCGCGGGTGAGTGCCCGGGCGAGAGTTGCCCGCTGCTTTTGACCCCCTGACAGATTGATTCCCCGCTCGCCGAGCTGGGTCTCGTAGCGCTGCGGGAAGTCGCTTATCGTTTCGGCGAGCTGTGCGATATCGGCGGCCTCCGTGACGCGAGCTAGTTCGTAGCTGTCCCGCAGGCCGAAGGCGATGTTGGCGCCCAAGGTCTCCGAGAAGAGAAAAGGCTCCTGCGGCACCATGGAAATCAGACTGCGGAGTTGCTCGAGCCGGATCTGCTTAACGGGTACTCCGTCGAGGAGGACCTCACCTCGGTCAGGATCGTAGAGTCGGGGGATGAGGCGTACGACGGAGCTCTTGCCGGAACCTGTGGGCCCCACGATGGCCACCGTTTGTCCGGGAGCGATGTCGAAGGAGACGTCGCGGAGTACGAAGCGCTCGGTTCCTGGGTAGCGGAACGAGACGTTTCGGAATTCGATGCCGCCCTGAGGCAGTGTGAGCTCGATCGGCGCGCTTGCGTCTTTGACGGACGGCTCCTCGCTCATGATCGCCTGGATGCGGCCCATGGATGCCGCCCCGCGCTCGAACAGGTTGATGACCCAGCCGAGGGCGATCATCGGCCAGATGAGCTGCATGAGATAGAAGATGAAGGCGACGAAGTCGCCGATGCTGATTCGACCCAAGATCACATCGCGGCCGCCGATCCCTAGGACGATCACGGCGCCCATCCCGGTCAGCGCCATGAGCATGGGGTAGAAGAGGCCCCAGATCTTGGCGAGTTGCATGTTGCGGACCATGTACTCGCGGTTCAGTTCCGCGAAGGCTCGAGCCTGCGAGTCTTCCTGAACGTAGGCCCTGACGATGCGGGCGCCGGCCAGGTTCTCCTGAGCCATGGTGGAGATGTGTCCGAACTGCGCTTGAATCGCCTCGAAGCGTTTGTGTATCTCGCGGCCGAAGTAGATAGTGACCAGCGGTACGGCGAGCAGCGGTATGATCGCCAGCATCGTGAGTCGCAGGTCGATGAGAACGAGCATGGTCAGGGCGATGGCCGATACGACGGCGGTATTCACCAAGTACATGATCGCCGGGCCGATCACCATGCGGACTGCGGGGATGTCATTGGTGGCGCGGCTCATCAGCTCGCCGGTAGGAATGCGCTGATAGAAATCTGGGGCGAGCCGCAACAGGTGAGCGAAGTAGTCATCGCGCAGGTCGTTTTCCACCCTGCGGCTCATGCCGTTCAGTAGTTCGCGCATGAGGTAGCGGCCGACGCCGCCGATCAGCGAGAAGCCGATGATCGCGCCGGCATACATGGCGAGGCGGCGGGGGGTGGTACCGGCACCCACTTCATCGATGCCGAGCTTGAGCAAGTAGGGCCAGGCCAGTGAAAAGACGTTACTGACCACCACTAGGCCGAGCCCCGCGGCAATCCGACGTCGATAGCGACGCGCGTAGCGTCGCAGCGGCGCGAGCTGCTTTAGCACGTCAGTATCCTAGCGCCCGACCGTCATTCCTTGGGTCAGCTGCTCCGTACAGCATTCCGCCGGGCTCGATGATGATGAGTTGTACGTCGCCGAAGTAACCGGCCATTAGCGACAATCTGTGCCCGAATGCGCTTAGCGTCTGGCTAGTTGGCCCATCGATTCCGTGATCCTCGACGGAAATCTGGTCGGGCAACAGCTGGTGATGAATCCGCGGTGCGTCGACGGCGGCACGCACATCCATCCCGTGGTCGATGACGTTGATAATGACTTGAGCCACCGCGGTGATGATCTTCGGGCCACCGGGCGAGCCGACGACCAGCCTCAGCTGACCCTGAGGATCGAGCACGATGGTCGGTGTCATGGCGGACAGCGGTCGTCGCTCGGGACCGACGAGGTTGGCCTCGCCCTGTATGAGGCCGAACTGATTAGGATAGCCGGCACGCACCGTGAAATCGTCCATTTCATTGTTGAGCAAGAATCCGGCGCGCTCGACGACGACGCCAGAGCCGAACGTCGAATTGAGCGTGTAGGTAAGCGCCGCAGCGTTGCCCTGGCCGTCGACGATCGAGATGTGCGTGGTGTTGCTGCCTTCGCTCAGTACGGGCACCTTGTTGAACGACGCCGATGAGGATGCTCGGCTCCGTGAAATGCTGGCTCGCTGCTCAGCTGCGTACTCGTCACTGATGAGCCGGGCGACCGGCATGCTGACGAAATCGGGGTCCCCCAAATAGTAGTTTCTGTCGGCAAAGGCCCGGCGGAATGCCTCGGCCACCAAGTGGAGCGATTCCGGTGTATTGAACCCGAGATGGCCGAGGTCATAGCCCTCGAGGATGTTGAGGATTTCGGCCAGCGTGATTCCGCCGGATGAGGGTGGTGGCATCGAGATAACGGTGTGGCCGCGGTATTCGAAGCTGATCGGCTCACGCCACTTCGCTTCATAGTCTCCCATGTCCTCCAGGGAGATGAGTCCGTCACCCACGCGCATCTCCTCGACGATCATGTCGGCTATTCGCCCGCGATAGAACGCGTCCTCCCCATCGCTCGCTATGAGCCGCAGGGTCTCCGCCAACATCGGCTGGCGGAAAGTGGATCCGACGCGCGGCGGTTCTCCGCCGACGAAGAAAACCTGGTCGGTCCCCTCGAACTGCCGGAGCTTACCCGCGGCCGAGCTCAGGCTCTGGAAGAATCGCGGCTCGACGGTGAACCCGTTCTCGGCGAGATCCACCGCCGGCGCGATGAGGCTCTGCCAGCGTTGTGTCCCAAAACGCCGGTGTAACTCCGCCAGTCCCGCGACGGTGCCCGGCACCCCGGACGCCAGGTGGCCGATCCGTGATGCGTCGGTCGGTCTGCCCTCCGCGTCTTGGTAGTCGTCGGCTCTCAATGCCAGTGGTGCTGCTTCGCGAAAGTCGAGCGCGGCGGTCTCGCCGTCAGCCAAACGGACCACGGCGAACCCTCCGCCGCCGATATTACCCGCCTGAGGATAGACGACCGCGAGGGCGAAGGCAGCTGCGATCACGGCATCGACGGCGTTCCCCCCAGCTTGCAGAACGTCGATGCCGACTCGGGTCGCCCTCACTTCGGTGGTCGACACCACTCCCTGCGTGCCGGTGCCGATTGGACCGACTCCGCGAAACTCCCACTCGAATGGCAAGGCGATCGTGCCACTCGGGCCGGCAGCGCTCGGGCCGCTGGCCGGCGGCGTGCAGGCCAGCACAAGGCCGGCGATCAGCAACAGGCTGAAGAGACGCATAAGTGCTCCTTTGCTGTTCGGTGCCCGGTGGCTAGACGCCCACCTGGGGGCACAGGTCCGCCAAGACGCAATTGCCGCAGGCGGGCCGACTGGACCGGCAAGTGGTGCGACCGTGCCGGATCAACTGGATATGAAAGGCGAAGCGCAGTTCGGGCGGTACACAGCCTTCACTGTTCAGTAGAGTGTGTGCTTGCTCTGCGGACGCCTGGGCCGGTATTAGCGCGAGCCGACGTGCAATCCGGTGCACGTGTGTGTCCACCGGCATGTACGGGCGGTCCAGGGAGAAGCAGAGCACGCAGGCCGCTGTCTTCACACCGACTCCGCGTAGACGAGTCAAGTACTCGATGACCTCCTCGTTGGACAGGTCCGCGAGGTGTGAGAGATCGAGCGCGCCGCGGGAATCGTGCAGCGACTGCAACGTCTCCTGCAGTGTTCGCGCTTTTTGCTTCCAGAGACCGGCAGATCTAATGGCGTGTTCCACCTCCGAGCGAGCCGCCCGACGCACCTGCTGCCAGTCGGAGAATCGTTCGCGCAGGTTTCGATAGGCTCGATCTCGATTGATGTCAGATGTGTTCTGGCTGAGAATGGTGAGCATGAGCTCGTCCAGCGGATCGAGACGCTCCTTTTGCGCCGGTCCGTAGACGGTCTCGAGGCGTCGGTGCAAAGCACGGACGCGCCGGCGTGTGGATCGTGGTGGCGCGGTCGTCGTTACCATTCAGCCAGCGATCTCTGAGCGGCCGCGGCGAGAACCGCCGCTCCTCGTGGCAGGCAGCGCTCGTCGATGTCGAAGCGAGGCGAGTGATGACTGCGAGGGTCGTCTTCGATCCGCGCGCCGAGCCAGAAGAAACAACCCGGTGCTTCCTGTGCAAGGTGCGCGAAATCTTCCGCGCCCATGATCATGTCGGCAGCACCCACGTCAGCTGAGCCAACCACCTCTGCCGCGGCCGATCGTACAAGAGTGTTAAGCCGCGAGTCGTTGACCACGGGCGGGTTTCCGTCGCGTATCTCGACGACCCCCTCGCCCCCCAAGGCGTTGGCGATGGCGAAAGCGCTACGCAGCTCTCGGTGCAAGCGCTCGCGCACCTCCCGATTGAAATAGCGAAGTGTGCCTTCCAGCCGTACTTCGGCGCAGAGAATGTTCTCCGCCA
>JBDHAI010000084.1:0-9615 GCA_039588155.1 Gemmatimonadota bacterium
GTGTCTCTCGACTTACAAACCGCTTGGGGTAGGTAGCTTGGGAAGACGATCAGAGGAATTGTTCGAGCGAGCACGTCAGGTGTCGCCAGGCGGTGTGAACTCACCCGTTCGTGCGTTTGGTTCCGTCGGCGGACAGCCTTTCTTCACTGAGAGCGGCCGCGGCTCGCGTCTACGAGACGTGGATGGCCACGAGTACATCGATTACGTGCTTTCCTGGGGTCCGCTGATCCTCGGACACGCGAATGCCCGTGTGAACGAGGCGGTGGAGCGCGCGGTACGAAAGGGAACGCACTACGGGACGCCGACTTCAGAAGAGGTGGAGCTCGCCGAAAAAGTCGTCGACCTGATGCCGTCCGTCGAGATGGTACGCTTCGTCAACAGCGGAACCGAGGCCACGATGTCCGCGGTCCGCCTCGCCCGCGGGCAACGCTGGGCCTGCCGGCTTCGCCCGGCGTCCCGAAAGCGATCACACAGCTGACGCTCACGGTCCCGTACAACGATCTCGAAGCCGCCGACGAGGCGCTCGACCAGTTCGGCAATCAGCTCGCCGCCATCATCGTCGAGCCTGTCGTGGGCAACGCAGGCCTGATCCTGCCGCAGCCCGGCTTCCTGGAGTTGTTGAGGGAAGGCAGCCGCCGCGTGGGCGCTCTGCTCATCTTCGATGAGGTGATGACCGGCTTCCGGGTCGGCTTGGGAGGGGCGCAGGAGCGCTATGGCATCGATCCGGATCTCACTGCGCTTGGCAAGGTAATCGGAGGTGGCTTTCCCGTGGGGGCGTACGGTGGATCGCGTCAGCTGATGTCTCGGGTCGCGCCAGCCGGTGATGTCTATCAAGCCGGCACCCTGTCGGGTAACCCGGTGGCGATGGCGGCGGGGCTTGCACAGCTCGAGGTGCTGGAGCGGGAAAGGCCGTACCCGGTTCTAGAGGGGCGTGCGACGCGGCTCGTCGAGGGGATCGTCGAAGCGGCGCGGAGTCACGGCGTCGCGGCCACGGGTTCTGTGGCCGGATCGATGTTCGGCGTGTTCTTCTGTGAGGGTCCGGTCAAGAACTTCGAGGACGCGATGCGAGTGGATCGCGAGCTCTTCTCCGCGTATCACGGGGAATGCTTGCGGGGCGGCGTCTTCTTCGCCCCGTCGCCGTTCGAGGCCGGTTTCATCTCGACGGCGCACTCCGATGGGGATATCGACGAGACGCTGGAGGTCGTCAAGGCATCGCTCGCCAAGGCGTCAGGATCGGGATAGATTTCCGCTCCCCTGATGTCTGGTGGTTCTGTTGATTTGCGGGAGCGATACGAGAGACCGCATGGGTAACGAAGTTCCGCACAGAGAGCGCACACGCCGGGTGATGGTCGGTAACATCCCGGTCGGCGGGGGTGCGCCCGTGTCGATCCAGTCGATGACCTTGACGAGCCCCGTCGATGTCCGCGGCTCGATCGAAGAAATCCAGCGGCTGGCCGAGGCCGGCGTCGAGATCGTGAGGACGGCGGTGCCCAGCGAAGCTGCGGCGGCATGTTTGCCGGAGCTCGTGAAGGCTTCGCCGGTGCCGCTGGTGGCGGACATCCACTTCAATTACCAGCTGGCGATCATAGCCGCCGAGGCGGGTGTGGCGAAGCTGAGGCTGAACCCGGGGAACATCGGCGATTCCAAGCGGGTGCGAGCCGTGGTCGACGCCGCTCGCGACCGCGGCCTGCCGATCCGTATCGGAGTCAACGCCGGCTCGCTCGAGCGCGATCTGCTGGCGGAATATGGCCGGCCGACGGCCGAGGCGATGGTGGAGAGTGCTCGACGTCATGTGCGCGTGCTGGAGGATGAGGCCTTTGAGGATATCGTCATTTCGCTGAAAGCCTCACACGTACCACTGATGATCGCGGCCTATCGGCTCGCCGCCCGGGAGTTCATTTACCCTTTGCACCTCGGCGTGACGGAGGCGGGGACGCCGCGCGCGGGGAACATCAAATCGGCGATCGGCATAGGCACCCTGTTGGCGGAAGGCATCGGCGACACGATACGCGTTTCGCTATCGGCAGACCCCGTCGAGGAGGTCCACGCCGGGCGAACGATTCTCGAGTCGCTCGACCTGCGCCGTGAGAGCATCCGCATCGTGGCGTGCCCTGGCTGCGGGCGACTGCAGGTCGACCTGATCCGCTTGGCGGAAGAGGTCGAGGAGCGCACGCGCGATATTCGAAAGCCGCTGACTGTAGCGGTTATGGGCTGCGCGGTTAACGGGCCGGGCGAGGCGCGCGAGGCGGACATCGGCATTGCGGGCGGGAAAGGCGAAGGGCTCTTGTACGTTCGGGGTGAAGTGGCGCGGAAGGTACCCGAGGCGGAGATCGTGGACGCGCTCATCGAGCTGATCCACGAGGTCGAGCCCGACCCAGAGCGGGCAGCGGCCGAAGGCTCGGTCACATTCACTCCCGATTGGGCTGAAGGTGGAGTGAAGTCAGCCACCTAATTCAACAACTTTTGTCAGATCATGACTAAAGGAAATGGCGTAAACGTCGGAGTCATCGGCTGCGGCGCCATCGCGCAGCTCGTCCATCTCCCGCTCCTGACCGACCTGGAAGGGGTGACCGTGTGCGCGGTGTGCGACAACAACCGCCCCAAGGCGCGGCTCGTGGGCGAACGCTTCGACGTGCCCTCTGTCTACGACAGCGTCGGGCAGATGTTCGAGCATCCTGACCTCGATGCCGTAGTCGTCTGTACCCCCAATCAACTTCATGCTGAACACAGCGAGCTGGCGCTCAAGGCCGGCACCGATGTGTTGTGCGAACGCCCGCTCGGCGTGAGCCAGGAACAGGTAGCCCAAACTCTGAAGGTGGCACGGGAAACGGGCCGCAACCTGATGGTCGCCAACAACCACCGTTACCGACCCGACGCCTGGGCTCTGCGACGGTTCATCTCGGCCGGAGAGCTGGGCGAGATATTCCATATCCACTCGACCTGGCAGCGCCGGCGCGTGCGGCGGCCGCGAATCAGTGAGTGGCGGCTAAGTAGCGGCGGTGGTGGCGGCGTGCTGATGGATCTCGGGGTCACAAATCTCGATGCCGCACTCTGGCTCTTGGGGTACCCGGCACCCGAGCGGTTGACCGCCTACCTGATCGACAGGGATAACGATGGTGTAGACGACTCCGCCGTCGTCTTGATCAGGCTGGAAGGCGATCTCACCTGCAGCGTCGAGGTGAGCTGGGATCTGGCGGCGGTCAAGGACCAGCACACGCTCGTCGCGCTCGGATCGCTGGGGTTCGGATCGCTCGCGCCTTTTTCCGTGCAGAAAGAGACAGCCGGCAAAGTGGTCGACGTGACGCCGCGCCTCGGCCCTGGGCCTGAAAACGTGTATACGGCCTCCTACCGGCGCGAGCTCGAGTATTTCCTGGCCGTAGTGCGAGGCGTGCGCAAGGAGCCGCTCCCCGACGAGCAGGAGAAGCTGTTGAGAATCGTCGACGCCTGCTACAGGTCGGCCGAAGAGGGTCGCGAGATCGTTCTGTGAAGCACCCGGTCCTGCCGCGTGGGAGTGAGCTGGGGCTTCCCGCCCTGAGCGGAGTGCTTCTGACGCTCAGCTTCTCGCCCTTCCATCGGCTCATCCCACCCTTCGTGGCGCTCGTCCCCTACCTGGTGTTCGTGGCCCGAGCCCCCCGCGATGAGACGGGCAGTGCTTCGGTGCGGCGCGCAACGTTCTGGATGGGGATCGTCTTCTACGGTACGCTCCTCTACTGGATGTTCGCGGCACTCGTCTACTACACCTGGCTGGCGTTGCTCGGTTATCTCATCACGCTGGTCGTGCTATCGACTTTCCTGGCGGGTGCCGGCTGGGCGGTGCATGTCTTCCGCTGGCGCTACGGCTGGCCGTTTTGGGCGACGCTGCCGCTCTTCTGGACCACGGCCGAGTGGCTACGGGCGCAGCTGGGAGATCTGGCGTTCCCCTGGCTCGGTCTCGGCCACTCGCTCACGGGCTTTCCGTTTCTCGTCGGCTTCGCCGATATCTCCGGCGCCCGGGGGGTGACGGTCTGGCTCGTGGCGATCAACGGGCTGCTCGCCGAGTGGTGGTTGGAAGGGTTACAGCTGCGTTGGCGGCGCCGGGCGTTGGCACTGGCGCTGCTGGTCGGGCTTCCCGTTGGCTACTCGCTGCTGCGTTGGGTCACGTTGGAGACGACGCCGGCGGCTCGCGTGCTCGTCGTTCAGCCGAACATCCCCGAAGAGCTCAAGCTGACACGCGAGGCGGCGCTCGACACCAGCCGTTTCGCTCTCGATCAGTTGACCCGGCCGGCGCTCGCGGGGAATACCGACGTTCAGCTGGTGGTGTGGCCGGAGACGGCCCAGCCGTACTTCTACGACCGTGCCCGAGGCTGGACGCTCTGGGCTGTGAGTCTTGCGGCCACCCACGACGTCCCGCTGCTGTTCGGAACGCTGGATCTGACGCAGTACGAGGGCGGTGAGTTCGATTACTTCAACGCCGCCCTCTTTCTCGACAGCCGCGGGTCCAAGGCGGGCATCTACCGCAAACACTACCTGGTGCCGATCGTGGAGCGGGTGCCGTACGTCCCGATCGGCTGGATGCGTGACTTAAGGACGAAAGCGCGCACCGAAGGTTGGCGACTCCCCCTGCTGGGCGAAGTCTCGGCATTCCTGCGCTGGTTCGGGGGGTTTGGTCGCGGCGACGAAGAGCCGGTGATGAGATTGGACGGCTCCGGGTTCGGCGTACTGATCTGCTACGAGTCGATCTTCCCCCAGCTGTCGCGGGCCTACCGCCGGGGCGGTGCAGACTTCGTCGTCAACATCACGAACGACGCTTGGTTTGGACGCGAGGAGCATTGGTGGAGCCAGACGAGCGCACTGTTCCAGCATCCGTCACACCTCGTCATGCGGGCGATCGAGAACCGCATGGGCGTGGCCCGCTCCGGGAACACCGGGATCTCGATGTTCGTCGACCCTCGCGGCCGGGTGAGCGAGGCGACTCCCTTGTTCGAGCCCGCCGCTCGCGTGGGCACCGTTGAGACGACCGGGGGGATGACCCTCTATACACGCGTCGGCGACTGGCCAGGCTGGCTCGGCGCGGCGGGGTCGGTGCTGCTGCTCGCCGGAGCCTGGTGGAGAAGGCGGCGCCTGGGCACGGAGCCGTGATTCCCGCGTCGCCCGCATCTTGCCCCGGTCCTGACCCTTGCTAGATTTCCGGCTGGGACGCGGCCCCCGAAGGGGCCGTTACTATTCTCGACACACATGCGACTTAGGGTAGTGGGATGAAGGAAGGAATTCACCCGGAGTATAAGACCGCCGTGGTGACCTGCGCCTGCGGCAACACGTTCAGCACGCGGTCCACGCTCGAGTCCATCCACGTGGAGATCTGCTCGGCCTGCCACCCCTTCTTTACGGGTCGACAGAAGCTGGTCGACACGGCCGGACGAGTGGAGCGGTTTCGCCGTAAGTACGGTGAAGGCAAGAAGGGCAAGGCCGGCAAGACCAAGAAGGCGAAATCCAAGGCAGAGCCGGTCACCGCGTCCGCGGACGAAGGGAGCGCGGAGTAACACCGGGAAATAGACACAAACCCGGTGGGGCGGTCCCATGACCGGTTCAGATCTTCTCATCCAGAAAATCCAGGCGGCGCTCCAGCGTCGCGAGGAGCTCGGCGAGCAGCTGGCTAGCCTCGAGGTCATCGCTGACCCCGAACGCCTGCGCGCGGTCGCACGGGAGCATTCGGAGCTCGAGCGGCTGGCGGGGGTCGGGTCCGAGTATCTCAAGTTGTGCGATGAGCTTCAGCAGGCCAGCGAGCTGAGCGACAGCGCCGAGGACGAAGAACTACGCGAGATGGCTCAGGCCGAGGCCGAGGAGTTGGAAGGGTGTATCGCCGAGCTCGAAGCCGAAGTGCGTGAGTTACTGGCACCGCGCGACCCGCTCGATGACCGTGCCGCGGTGATCGAGATCCGCGCCGGGACCGGCGGAGACGAAGCCGGCCTCTTCGCGGCGGACCTGTATCGCATGTATTCGCGGTATGCCGAGAAGCAGGGCTGGAGAATCGAGCTGCTCTCGACGAGCGAGGGGATGCTGGGTGGTCTAAAAGAGGTGGCCTTCGTAGTGCGTGGCAAGAACGCTTTCGGGACGCTGCGCAACGAATCCGGCGTTCACCGCGTGCAGCGCGTGCCGGAGACGGAGAGCCAGGGCCGCATTCACACTTCGGCGGCCACCGTCGCCGTGCTACCCGAGGCGGAAGACGTCGACGTCGAGCTCAAGTCCGAGGATCTCAAGGTCGACGTCTACCGGTCGTCGGGGCCTGGCGGCCAGAGCGTCAACACTACGGACTCCGCCGTACGCATCACTCACGTGCCCACGGGCGTCGTCGTGACCTGCCAGGACGAGAAGTCGCAGCACAAGAACAAGGCCCGGGCGTTGAAGGTGCTGCGCAGCCGACTGCTCGACCTCAAGATCGCCGAGCAAGAGGCGGAACGGGCGCGGGAGCGCCGGACACAAGTCGGCACCGGCGATCGATCGGCGAAGATCCGCACCTACAACTTTCCCCAGAGCCGCGTGACCGATCACCGCATTGGTCTCACCCTGCACCGTCTGCAAGAGATACTCGACGGAAACCTCGAAGACCTGCTGCGCGAGCTTCGCCTGGCTCGGCGTGAAGAACGGCTGAGCGCATGAGCCCGGCCCCCGGGCCGGCGGCTCCAGAGTCCAGCGGGTCTGCCGCGCACCGATCCCTCACAATACAGGACGCACTGACCCGAGGCCGTGAGCTTCTCAGCTCACGCTCGGGCCCCGACGCCAAGCGCGAAGCCGAATTTCTGCTCGCCGGGCTGCTGGAACTGGCTCCCGGCGAGCTCGTGCTTCAGCGAGACCGCGTTCTCTCCGACGGATTGTCTGCGGAATTTGAAGCGCGGCTCTCGCGCCGTGCGGCGGGCGAGCCGCTGCAGTATATCGAGGGTCGGGCCGCCTTCCGGGAGATCACGCTGCGCGTAGATCGTTCGGTCCTCATCCCGCGCCCGGAGACCGAGCAACTGGTGGAGCAGGTGCTGGAATGGGCGCGTGGCAGGCAAGCGGCGCGGGCCGTGGATCTGGGCACCGGGTCGGGTGCGATCGCGATCAGCCTGGCGCTGGAGGGTGGCTTCGAGACCGTGGTTGGCGTTGACATCTCGGCCGACGCCCTGAATGTTGCCCGAACAAATGCAGCCGAGGTAGGGGTCAGCACCAGGGTCGATCTCCGCCTGGGATCGCTGTTCGGCGCCCTGCGGCCGGGTGAGCGCTTCGACGTAGTCGTCTCGAATCCGCCCTACGTGGCGCGAGGTGATGCCGAGTCGCTCCCCGAAGAGGTGCGCGAATGGGAGCCGGCTCTCGCGCTCTACGCGGGAGCCACGGGCCTCGAGGTGATCGAGGAGATCATCGATGGGGCGGGGGAGTGGCTGGAGAGCGGCGGCCTGTTGGCGCTGGAAGTCACGCCCGATGTGGCGGAATCTGCTCTCGAGCGAGCTCGAGCGATCGGCAGCTACGCCGAGGCGCGAGTGCTGAAGGACCTAGCCTGCCACCGGCGCATTCTGCTGGCGGAGAACAAGCAGTAGGCTAACAAGAGACAGGATCGCGATTCGATGTCCGTGCAGGCGGCGAGGAAGGCAGTCGAAGTTCGAGTGGTGCGCGTGTTGCAGCCACTGATCGACGCGATGGTCCGCCGGCGTGTACACCCCAACGTGCTGAGCACGATCGGCTGGCTCATCACGATGAGCTCGGCCTTCGCTTTCGGCTTCAACCACATCCGAACGGCAGGCGTGTTGATCTTGCTGGGCGGTGTGTTCGATATCTTCGATGGCCGCGTCGCCCGGGCAACGGGTCTCGCTTCGGAGTTCGGCGCTTTCTACGACTCGACGCTCGACCGCATCTCCGAGATCGCCGTGTATGTCGGGCTGCTGTCGCTCTACAATGACTACCGCCCCGAGATCGGCGATGTCGGGACGATCTACGCGATCATGCTGGCGATGGCGGGTTCTCTGATGATCAGCTACACGCGAGCTCGAGCGGAGGCACTGGGCATCGACTGCAAAGTCGGCCTGATGCAGCGGGGCGAGCGGGTCGTCGCCATCGGACTGGCGGCGCTGATCTTCGGAGGCAGCGACTCCGGCCTGGCGCTTCGTATCGTGATCATCGCGGTGGCTATTCTCGCGAATCTTACCGCGATCCACCGAATCATCTGGGTTTACCAACATACGCGCGAGCCGAAAGGTGAGGCGGCTCGAGAGAAGAGATAGAGAGACGTGATTGACCAGAGACCGAATATCTCGCCGCCCAGCGGCAAGCTCGGCGTTCTGCTCCCAGGCTTGGGTGCGGTCGCCACCACGTTCATCGCGGGAGTCGAGGCGGCTCGGCGCGGTGTCGGCCGGCCCATCGGCTCGCTGACTCAGATGGGTACGATCCGGCTCGGTAGGCGGACCGAGAGTCGTATGCCTTTGATCAAGGACTTCGTCCCACTGGCAGGCCTCGATGACCTCGTCTTCGGCGCCTGGGACCCCATTCCGGACGACGGCCGGAAGTCGGCGGAGGTGGCGGGCGTGCTCAAGGAAGCACACGTGCGCGAGCTAGGCGACTTCCTGTCGGGCATCAAGCCGATGCCGGCGGTCTTCTCCAGCGACTACGTCAAGAAGCTCGACGGCCCGAACGTCAAGAAGGGTAAGAACAAGAAGGAGCTGGCCGAGCAACTCCGCGAGGACATCCGGCGCTTCAAGGCCGAGAACGGGTGTGACCGGCTCGTCACCGTCTGGTGTGCATCGACGGAGATCTTCCTGAGTCCGGGGCCGGTTCACCAGTCACTCGAGTCGTTCGAGAAGGGCCTCGAGGACAACGATCGGGAAATCGCGCCCTCGATGATCTACGCCTACGCCTCGATCATGGAGGGCGTGCCGTTTGCCAACGGCGCCCCCAACCTGACGGCCGACATCCCAGCGCTCTGGGACCTGGCGAAGGAGAAGCGCGTCCCCATCGGCGGCAAGGACTTCAAGACGGGTCAGACGCTGATGAAGACCATCCTCGCGCCCGGCCTCAAAGCGCGGATGCTAGGTCTTCAGGGCTGGTTCTCCACCAACATATTGGGCAACCGGGACGGCGAGGTGCTGGACGACCCCGAGAGCTTCAAGACCAAGGAGGAATCGAAGCTCGGCGTGCTGGAGTACATCCTGCAGCCGGATCTCTATCCCGAGCTCTACGGCAACATGTACCACAAGGTGCGGATCAACTACTACCCGCCCCGCGGTGACAACAAGGAGGGTTGGGACAACATCGATATCATCGGGTGGCTGGGTTACCCGATGCAGATCAAGATCGACTTCCTCTGCCGTGACTCCATTCTGGCGGCTCCCATCGTGCTCGACCTCGCGTTGTTCTTCGATCTCGCGCAGAGGGCGGGTATGGGCGGTATCCAGGAGTGGCTGTCGTTCTACTTCAAGAGTCCGATGACCGCGCCGGAGCTCTATCCGGAGCACGACATCTTCATCCAGCTCACGAAGCTGAAGAACACGCTGAGGTGGTTGATGGGGGAAGCTCCGATTACGCACCTGGGTACCGAGTATTACGACGACTATCAACGCGATACGTAGAGCTGAAGCTTGTTCATCGCCTTCGAGGGGATCGAGGGATCCGGTA
>JBDHAI010000085.1:0-9369 GCA_039588155.1 Gemmatimonadota bacterium
GAGATCTCCGCATATTCGACGGCGTAGTTGGCGCCCGCCGCAGCAAGCCCGGCATTGATCTCCTGGAGCTTCGCACTCACCACTTCCCCGGCCTGTGACCCCGTGGCGAATGCCGGGCCCAGCGCGTCAGGGCTGACGGAGGTTGGCTCGGTCGCATCCGGGGCACATGCGGAAATGGCGATGGCCACGGCGGCGAGAGCGCCGACAAGGGTAGACGTAGACTTCCCCATAGAGACTCCCTCGCTTGGAATGAAACGATAGTGGATCGGTCGGAAGCGCCCATTATGCAATACGCTCGTCCGTCGCGCTAGTGGTGGGCCCGTGCTCGGACAGCCCGCCGATGCGATCCCGCGAGGTCCGGCTAGCGCCGCCAGCTGTTGTTGGCTCGGTTCAGATCCGGGAAGGCGGACTCGGGATCGATCTCGACGGCGACGACCTCCCCGCTCACGATGACCTCGGCGATACTCCGTCCGGCCAGCCAGGTCTCGACGGGGACTTCCCTGCGAATCACTTCCCCGTCGGCGAGCGTGATCTTCAGGCGGACCGGCATGGGCACCAAGCCGCGATCCTCGATGATGATCCTCGAACCCTCAGCCGTGGCCACGACATCCGCTACCGCGTGGTCGAGTGTCCACGTCTCGTAGTACCAGGCACGCCAGAACCAATCGAGCTCGCGCCCGCTCGCGGATTCGAAGGTATGAAACAGGTCCCAGGGGTAGGGGTGTTTGTATGCCCACGCGTTCATGTAGGCGCGATACGCCCTCGAGAAAGTCTCTTCGCCGAGCAACTCGCGCAGAGCGGCCAACACCGTCGCCGGTTTGGAATAGGACGCTACGGAGAACGCCTCGCGCACGTAGTGAAAGTCCGACCACCGCATCATCTCGCCCTCCCAACCCGAGCGAGCCATCAAGAAGTAAGTCGCCTGATCGAAGATGTCGTGATTGATGCCGGGGAAGAAATCTTTGCGGGCCTGGTTCTCCGTGTAGCTCGTCGTCCCCTCGTCCATCCAGCTGTAGCGCCGCTCGTCCGAGCTGACGATCATCGGCACCCACATGTGAGTGAGCTCGTGGACTGTGACATTGTAGAGAGCACTGTCGCTCCTGGAATTATAGTCACCGATCAGCGTCATCATCGGGTATTCCATGCCGCCGCCTCGGAACGCCGTCTCGACCGCGGTCATGTGCGGCCACGGATAGGGTAGCCCCGCGAATTGTGATACGAAGGAGATCGCGTGCTGCCCATAGCGGACCGCGTTCCTCCACCTGGGTGCATTCTCCTGATAGATCGCATCGATCCGGGCGTAGTCCGTCGAACCGTCGCCATCCCGGTCGCCGACGGGCGTGCGAGCCGCGTCCCACAGCGACTCTCGGGTCATGCTGAAGGCCACATCGCGCACCGTGTCGGCAACGAAGTGCCAGGCGAGCCAGCCATTCCCGCTCGCAACGGTGGTGGCCGACCCGAGATCTTCGCTGCGCACCACGTGCACGACCGAATCGCTCCCCTCCGCCTGCTGCAGGCGCTCCAAGATGTGCGGGGAGAGCATCTCCTGCGGATTGGTCAGACGGCCGGTCGCGGCCACCAGCCATCCCTCCGGCGCTTCGATCGTCAAATCGTAGCTGCCGAATCCGGCGTAGAACTCGGCCACCCCGCCGAAGGGGTCTGCCTGCCAGCCGGTGACGTCGTCATAGACGGCCATCTGCGGGTACCAGTAAGCCAGGAAGAACAGGTTGTCCGCATCCCAGCCCATGCGCGTGCCCGCACCGTTCTGCGGAATGACAAACGACCAATCGATCTCGAGCTCGACCGCTGCCCCAGCAGGCACTGGACGGGGAAGAACGATCTTCATGGCCGTCCCCGACACGACATAGCCCGGCCCCTGCGACGTGTCCGGGTCGAGCGGCTGTCCGTCGACCACGACCTTCGAAAGCTGGACCCCGCCCGTCACCTCCTGCCAGACTTTTCGCGGCGCACCCGCGGCGTGGATGTTCTGCACGAGGTTGACGAACAACTCCCCCAGTTCGCCCGGGGAGTTGTTGTGGTACTTGATGTTCGCCCGGCCGCTCAGACGCTTCTCTTCCGGTTGGATCCGCGCGCTGAGCCGGTAATCCGTCCACTGCTGCCAGTACCTGGGTCCCGGTCGCCCGTCGCGCGAACGGGTACCTCGCTGGAGCGCGGCCTCGTATTCCGGCGAGTAGACGACAGGATAGGGGATCGGCCGCGAGGCGGATTCGTTACGCGGCGTCGCGGCGCTTTCGACCGGCTGACCGGTCGAGCCGCTGCACCCGAGGATCGCCAGCGACGCGAGAGCGACACAGATACAACAGATCCGTTGGATCATCGATTTCCTCTTCTCGAAGGCTTCGGGGCCGCACAATCTTCTGCAAGCGCCAGCGCGCTCGCAAGCCTCCCCGGCGACCCGGCCTCCAGAACGGGCTCGAGCTCGACGACCGTCCGGTCGCCGCCGGCTCGTATCTGTGCTGGAACTTCTTGCGTGAGCCGACGCCGGAGACAATCTTGTGCACGAGAATCGCTCCAGCCCTACCAGCCCCAGGGGCCTTCGATTCGTGACTCCCTTACGAGGAGGTGCGAGGCTCTCTTCTTCAATTCGATCTCTCCACTCGAACAGTCACGTCTTACTCAGGAGCTCAAGAGGCCACATGAACCCCCGCAAACTCACCCGTCGAGATTTTGTGAAGGTCGGAGCAACCGGCACGGCAGCGCTGATCCTGAGCGGGAAGGACGCGTTGGGGGGCAGCCAGGACCCAGCTATGCCCGAGCGCCCCTTCGGGCGAACGGGCCACCGGGTACGCCTTTTCAGCCTGGGCGGGCAAGCCACGTTAGAGAGATCGGGGACACGAGATGAATCGCTGGCGATCATCAACCGGGCCATCGACCTGGGAGTGAATTACATAGACACGGCGGCGGCCTACGGCCGGGGCATCAGCCAGACCTACATCGGCGAGGTGATGGCCACGCGCCGCGACGAGGTCTTCCTGGCCACGAAGACCCACGAACGGACGCGCGACGGATCTCTGCGTCTGCTGGAGGAGAGCCTGCGTTTGCTGCAGACGGACCATCTCGATCTCTGGCAGTTGCATAACGTCAGGACCGAGGAACAGCTCGAGAGAATCTTCGGCCAGGGCGGGGCCATAGAGGCGCTATTGCAGGCCAGGGACGAGAACGTGGTCCGCTACCTTGGAATCACGGGACACTACGATCCCAATACCCTGATTCAGGCCATCAACCGCTTCGACTTCGACGCGATTCTCATGGCCCTCAACCCCGCGGATCGTCACTTCCTCTCCTTTGCGGAGGAGCTTCTGCCTCTGGCGGTCGATAAAGAGCTGGGCATTATCGCCATGAAGATCCCGGCCCGCGGCCGTGTGTTCCGTGAGGGCGGGCTGACGACGATGCAGGACGCGATGTCTTACGTGCTCACCTTCCCGGTCAGCACACTCATTGTCGGCTGCGATGACATCGAGCAGCTGGAGGAGAACATATCGATCGCGACCAACTTCCAGCCGCTTTCGGATGCCGAGATGGCTCGCATCGAGGGGCTGACCGAGAGCTATGCGGCCGAGGCCGCTTTCTTCAAGAAAGGGGGTGCAGGTTTTGGCAGGCCTGGCATGGATGACCAGGGCTTTTTCGAGTGAGCAGGGCGCGGGCACATCTGGTATTTGCCCCGTTTTGAGGGTTGGGCGGAGCGAATTGCTCCACTGATGGGAGGATCGTAACGAACCATGGCTACGCAAACGGCCACCCAGCGGGAAGCGGCGGAGGACCTCAATCCCTTTCACATCGCGCAGCAACAGTTCGATGCGGCGGCCCGCTACATTCCAGAGCTGGACGCCGGTCTCGCCGAGTTCATGAAACTGCCGACGCGGATGATCGAGGTAGAGTTCCCGATCGAGACCGCCGAAGGCGAAGTCAGGAACTACGTCGGCTATCGCTGTCTTCACAATCGCGCCCGGGGTCCCGGCAAGGGTGGTATCCGCTATCACCCCGACGTCACGGCCGACGAAGTGCGTGCTCTTGCCTCCTGGATGACTTGGAAGTGTGCGGTACTCGATGTCCCGTTCGGCGGTGCCAAGGGCGGCGTCGTCTGCAACCCGAAGCAGCGCACCAAAGAGGATCTCCAGAAGATCACGCGCCGCTTCATTGCCGAACTGGGTGACCAGATCGGGCCGTTCACCGACGTCCCCGCGCCCGATGTGAACACGAACGCCGACACGATGGCCTGGATCTACGACACCTACGACATGATGCACCGGGGTCGCAACAACCTGGGCGTGGTCACCGGCAAGCCCGTGGACATCGGCGGCTCACTCGGCCGCAACGAAGCCACATCCCGCGGCTGCCTGTTCTGCACGCAGCGCGCACTGGCCCGCGGAATCGTCACTGGCCTGAACTCGGTCGTCGGCACTCGGGTCGTCGTCCAGGGCTACGGAAATGCCGGTGCCATCGCGGCAAGGCTCTTCGCCGAAGAAGAGGCGAACGTCATAGCGGTCAGCGATTCCCGCGGCGGGATTCATAACCCCGACGGACTGGATCCTCGCGCCGTTCTGCGACACAAGAAGAAGACAGGGTCCGTTCTTGGATATCCCGGTGCAGAGGAGGTCAGCAACGAGGAGTTGCTGACGATCCCGTGCGACATCCTCATCCCGGCGGCGCTCGAGAACGTGATCCGTAGCGACAACGCGGCGGAGATCAACGCCAAGGTCATCGCGGAGGCGGCAAATGGACCCACCACGCCGGCCGCCGACAAGACCCTCCTCGCTCGTGGCATTCCGGTGCTGCCGGATATCCTGGCCAACGCCGGCGGCGTAACGGTGAGCTATTTCGAGTGGGTCCAGAACAACGAGTACGAACAGTGGGATGAGGACACGGTCAACCTCAAGATGCACGTCAAGATGGAGCGGGCGACCGACGCCGTGATCAACACGCAGGAAGAGATCAACCGCTCCCTCAACAGCTTGAACGCTGAAGCGCGAAAACGAAAGGGAGCTGCCCCACTGGAGCCGGTCGATCTGCGAACCGCCGCCTACGTGCTGGCGATCAGGCGCGTGGCCAAAGTGACTTTGGAACGCGGTATCTGGCCCTAACCACAACCGAGCGGCGGGGCCCGTGGCCGGTCCCGCCGCTCAACACCTCACAGGCCGGACCCGCCGACCCCAGATCGATCAACCGCTCCACGCTGGAGCACGGCGGCTGCTGCGTAGGCCGCGGCGGCGGCGAACAGCAGCGCTTGGGAGCCCGACTCCAGCGCGATCATCGCGGCCAACGGTGTCGCCACCACGGAGGCGAAGCCATTGGAGGCCCAGCCCCAGGCGACGCCCTCGACTCCGGTGCCGGCCAATGACCGCAAGCCCAGCGGAAACGGCGTGCCCATCAAGAAAGCCAGCGGAGCCAGCAAGACCACCGCCGCGCCGGCTCGCACCAGCAGCGCCGCCGGTTGCAGCAGATGCACCAGCGACAGCAGCAGCACGCCGTAGAGAACGAGCAGGACCGCCAGGCCCGCGCCGATTTGCCAACCTCTTGCCGCGTTCAAGCGATCCGACCAGACGCTCCCCAAGCCGGAGCAGACGAGAAACGCAGCCAGCACTGCCGCCACCGCATAGACGGGATGGCCGAGCAACAGGTTCAGTTGTTGTATGGCCGCGATCTCCGCTGCCAGGTAGGCGAACCCGATGGCGGAGAAGTAACCGATCAGCCGCATCCAATTGCTCGCCGATTTTACACCGACACGGACCGCTGCCGGGACAAGCAGCAGCAGCGTCGCCAGCACGATGCTCTGGGCGAGCGTAGCGAAGAGCGCCACGTAGCCCCACTCGGCGAACGCCAGCCAGCTACCGCGGTCGCGGCCGACGAACTCGCGGATCGAACCGGCACGCAAGAAGTGGTGAGGATAAGGCCGCGCATCGTCGGCCGGTGACACTTCGAACGCGTACGCGGCCGCGAACTGTTCGGCGCGCTCGCGTCCGCCGATCGCCGCGGCCGCGGCCCGGAAGAGGACCGGCTCGTCAATGATGTTGTATGCCGCTCCGGGGCCCTCGATCCCCGGATACCAGTCGAGGTCGAAGCGGCGCTCCGCCGCCCAAGCCATGAGCGCATGCAGTTCGTCGGAGCGGAAGCCCGACGGTTTGACGAGCACCGTGACCGTCGCCCAGCTCCTCAGGATGATCAGCTTGTCGATCATGTTGTCGGGCGCGATCCGCCTCAACGCCTCGGCCGCCGTGAGTATGACGCGCACGCTTTCACGCGGCGGAGTCATCAGCCAGCGGGTGATCGCCAGCACGCCGTCGTCGCTCAGCCGCTCTATATAAGATGTGTAGGCCTCGACGGTGTGCATGAAGTCTTCGTTCAGCGCGTACACGCCGGCCGCGCTGGATCCGAAGGCGAGCGCCGGACCCAGGGCGACGAGGTCGAAACGCTCATCCGAGCGCGCGGTGAACCCCCGAGCGTCGCCGATCACCCACTCGACTTGCGCCTCGTATCGTTCGCCGGCCGATGGGCTTCCCCAGCCTCCCAGCTCGACGACCTGCGGATTCAATTCGACCGCCGTCACCCTGGACGCCCCGTGCTCCAGCGCGTTCCACACTTCGATCCCACCGCCCGCGCCAAGGACGAGAACATCGTCTTTCCCTCCCAGTGCGTACGGCGCCGCGGTCGGGAACCCGTCGAGCAGTTGCCATGCCGTTGTGTCGCCACTCCAGTCGCTGACGGCGCCGGCGATTTGTCCGTCCACGAACAGCGCCGTCTGCCTGGGAAACGCACCTGTATAGGACAGCGAAAGGCCGGGCGCATGACGGAACGCCGACGCTTCCACGGCCACCACCCAACCCAGCGGGCTCGTTCGCTCGGCGACGCGACGCGCATCGGGAAACGCTTCGACCTGTGGCAAGCCTTTGTAAGGCGTCACCTTCAGCGTCCACGGCGGGCGCACGACGGTCGCGCACGCCACGACGAAGACCACGACCGCCAGCCCGGAGTACACGTTGCGCCGTTCTGCGACGATGACGGCGCTCACGGCACCCAGTGACGCGATCAGTGCCGGCACCGCCAGGGCGTTCTGCGGAAAGACGATCCAGAGCACGGCGATCGCCAGCACCGCCCCGACTCCCCCGCCCACAAAGCTCGCCCCGTAGATCCAGCCGACTCGTCCCGGCTCGAGCGTGAGCGCCAACAGCGTCACCAGACCACCGACGAAGAACGGCACCGCCAGCAACAGGTAGACAGCACCCAGTCGCGGCCACTCAGCGGCGTTCCAGACGAGTTGTGTCGCGTCCAGATGGATCAGGTGAACCAGCGCGGTGCAGACGATGAGCGCAACGGGCGTCAGCAGCGCCGCGATCTCGAACCCGCGGGCCGCGCGCTCCGGTCCGGGCCGCGCCAGTGCCAGCGCGACGCCGCCCACGCCGAACCCCAGCATGGCGACGCCGATGGCCATGAAAGCGAAGTGGTGGAACTGCTCGATGGCGAAGACGCGGACCAGGAGGATCTCGTAGGAAAGCGTGGCGACCGAAATCAGCGCAACGGCGGCTGGCCTCGAGAATCTGTCCACGCCGTCAGCGCAGACCTTCCAGCATCGGAACGAACCGCACCGGCAGCAGGTTTCGAGTACGCACGTCACCGTCCTCATCCTTGAACACCAGGATGAGGTTCTGAACGCCGTAGACGCTGCCCACCGGGATCACCATCCGTCCGCCGGGCTTCAACTGCTCGACCAGAGCGGGCGGAATGTATCCAGCCGCCGCCGTCACGATCACCGCATCGAAGGGCGCCGCTTCCGGCCAGCCGAAGTGACCGTCGGCGTGCCGTCCGTTAACCGTGTACCCGAGCCGTTCGTGCACTTGTTTCGACCGGGTAGCTAACGCCTCGAAGATCTCGACGGTGTACACCTCGCAACCGATCTCGGCGAGCACTGCGGCCTGGTACCCGGAGCCCGTACCCACCTCCAGCACCCTCATGCCGGGCCTGGATCCGAGTATCTCCGTCATGTACGCGACGATGTAGGGTTGCGAGATCGTCTGGCCGTAGCCGATGGGAAGGGGACCGTCACCGTAGGCGTTGTCGCGGTACCGCTCGGGCACGAACTCGTGGCGCGGCACCGCCGCCATGGCCGCCAGCGTCATCGAGTCCTCGACGCCGTACCGCTCGATCAGGCGGACCATCTCTGAGCGCTGCCGTGCGTAGCGGTCCTGGGCAACACCGCAACTGGCGGATGAGAACAGCAGAATGACGAGAAGCAGGCTGGGCCGACGATACTTCATATAGAGTACGAAGTAGAGGTGTACCGACAACTTCCCACGCGGCAGCGTTGTTCGTCAAGTCTCCAGACGAACCTGCCAACTGCTGTTGTACGACTTGCGGAGGGCTGATGGAGGTCCAATCGAATCGCTGTTATTTGATTCCCGGTTCATCGCAGGAGGCAAGCGCAGCCGTGGACGCAGTCTCAGTCAACAGCCTGCCGCAGCTCAGGCTAGTGGACATCCGGGTCGCCGCTTGTCAGGGGCTCCTCCAATGCAGCCGGCTCTGCGCCCACGGCGATCGACGCTTCGATCTCATCCAGGAGCTGCGCACGTCTGACGCGGTCGAACACCCGACCGTTCGAAATCACGGTGTCGATCCGTCGCGTATTCGCTATGTCGGCGAGCGGGTCGGCGTCGAGCAGAACCAGGTCCGCGCGCCTGCCGACCTCGATCGTGCCGACTTCAGCGTCCATCCCCATGAAGGCTGCCGGAAGAGCCGTGGCGCTGCGCAGCGCCTCCATCGGCGTCATCCCGTACCTCTCAACGAGCAACGCGAGCTCATCATGTAGGCTGAAGCCCAGGAACGTGCCCGTGGTCGGGACATCGGTGCCCGCCAGCATCTTCACGCCCGCCTGCCGCGCCTCGAAAAGGAACTGGTTGCTGCCCGTGATCATCTGCTGAATGACCTCCGGCGGCGGCCGCTCATCGTCTGCAGCATTCAACTCCACCGTTTCGATCCACCGTTGTCGGATTCTACTCGACACGTACCGGTTGCGGGCGTCGATCGCTCCCTCCACGTCTGCTACGATGGCGCTGACCGTCTCGAGGGGCAGCGTTTCCATCCCGTTCGTAACCAGAGTAGGCACGAGGTGCGTGTCGTTGCGGAGCAGAGCTTCGAAGATCTCACGTTTCTGCTCAGGGGTTCTCTCGTTGAAGCCCGGGAAGATGTTGTGCTCGATGCTCCGCTGTCCGCCGCCGGCGCTTTCCTCGAGGCTCAAGATCCACAGGTAGTGGCCCACGAGGTGCGTTCCGGCGTCCGCCGCCGCCTCGGCGATCGCGGCGAAGACCTCGGGCGACTCGGCGTGCCGGATCTTGATGAAGTCCGCACCGAGCGCGGTCA
>JBDHAI010000086.1:0-9341 GCA_039588155.1 Gemmatimonadota bacterium
GTGCACGATACCCTTGTCGACGATTGCCGATCTTCCGCGCAGCAGGAATTCCCGCATCTCGTCACCGCGCGGGGACCGAACATCCAGTCGGATTCGGTCTCGCACGAGGGTGCCTACAATCGTGGTCGCCTCGCCGCCGTTGATCTTGGCTTCGTAGCGGCGCGGTCGACACTTCGATCCCAGCGCCTCGAGCGCAACGCTGATGCGTACCGTCTGGTTGTCCAGTTTGAGGTTGAGTTCGGCGCCGGCCCTGTAGACGAGCTCCGTTCCCGTGCGCTCGGATTGGATGATGAAATGCTCCTCTCCTATCCGGGTGCCGCCCTGGTAAAGGGTGAACGTCCCACCGTCTAGCAGTTCGCGCTCGTAGGATGGTCCCGGCCGCGTCCAGGCCGGAAGGCCCAGCAGCAGTGCCGTGCAGGCCGTGGCGGCGAGCCTAAAGGGTCTCTTCTTCGGGCTCGGGCTCGAGAAAGAGCCGGGTCCGGAGTTTGTCGAGGACGTACGCGTAGATCTTCTCACCTTTTCTTGCAGAGGCGGCGGACGGATGGCCGATCGCGCCTGAACAGCCCGGCGGTGGCTGTGGCATCCGGCCACGAAGGTAACGCCTCATTTCCTTCTGGTCGAGCGGGTAGTCTTCGATATCCTGCTTGTCCACTAGATCGGGTGCCAGGTACAACATCACCGAAGTCTCCGCCTCGCCGGCGTGTTCCGGTCCTCTTTGCTTGTCGAGGAATTGCCCGATCCGCACGCTTTGCAGGTCGACGACGCGCACGCGGGCGTTCTCGGTGACGACCGTGGTGAGCGCGTCGAGGTTGGGGTCGTGGAAGTTTGCGGTGATGAGAATGAACTCCTCGAATCCGTGGCCCTCCCAAGCTGCCAGCAGATCGTTGAGTGCGCGATGGAGCGTCTTACGACGCAGCGAGCCGGTGCCGGCATAGTCTCTCTCGGTATCGACATTTACGCCGTAGGCAAGCGTGGGGGCGACCAGCACGCCGAATTCGGCGGAAAGATCGTGCGCCAATCGTTCAGCCATCAGCGAATCCGTTCCCAGCGGCAAGTGGCGGCCGTGCTGTTCGCAACTCCCGATCGGCACAATCAACCGACGGTCACGTTTCAGGTACGCCGCGACCTCCGGCCAAGACATCTCTGCCAACAGCTGGGGGTGGCTGACGGTGGAAGAGCGGGTCTTCGCCACGGATCTCCGTTGCTTCTGTCGGTTTAGGCGGCTGCGATGCTCAGGATCACGTTGTGCTAGCCGGGTGACCGAGTCAAGGCGGAGCCAGGCCTCGGGCCGAGGGCGCCTCACAGTTGATCTTCTGATGATTGGGCGCCGCCACCGTGGCGGCAGGGCTGGAGGGAGGTGAGCGCAATGCTGGCCTGTGTGAAAACCGCTGCCATTCTGGGTGTGGACGCGTACGTCGTCAGTGTAGAAGTCGACGCCGCGTCGGGTTTGCCGGCCATCTCGACGGTCGGGCTGGCTCAAAGCGCCGTCAAGGAAGGCAAAGAACGGGTGCTCTCGGCGATCAACAACGCCGGCCTCGAAGTGCCGCCCCGCAAGGTCACGATCAACCTGGCGCCCGCGGACATACGAAAGGAGGGCAGCCACTTCGATCTGCCGATCGCCTGCGGATTGCTCGTGGCCACGGGTCAACTGCCGACAGCGAGGTTCGAGCGTTATGCGCTCGCCGGTGAGCTTGGCCTCGACGGCGCACTGCGGCCCATCCGAGGTGGGCTCTCGATGGCAGAGGCCCTGCGGGCGGCGGGAATCGCGGGTTTCATCCTGCCAACGGTCAACCTGGCGGAAGCTTCGGTGGTGGAAGGCCTGGACGTGCGGGGCGCGGAGAGCCTGGCGGAAGTGGTCACGTTCCTGGCGGGGGAAACGGAGCTCAGCCAATTACAGGTGGACCCGGGCGCGCGATTGGGTCGGCGGTCACGTGCCGCCGTGGATCTTGAAGATGTGCGCGGTCAGCCGCAGGCAAAGCGCGCTCTCGAGGTGGCTGCCGCGGGCGGCCACAACATCTTGCTCGTCGGGCCGCCCGGCGGCGGAAAGACGATGCTCGCCAGGCGACTTCCAACGATCCTGCCGCGACTCAGCCTGGTGGAGGCGATCGAAGTGACTCGAGTGCATTCCGTCGTGGGGCTTCTGCGGCCGGAGGAAGGGCTCATTGCCGAACGACCGTTCCGTGCGCCGCACCACACCGTGAGCGATGCAGGGCTGGCCGGTGGCGGGGCCGTGCCGAGACCCGGTGAGGTATCTCTCGCGCATCACGGAGTGCTCTTCTTGGACGAGCTCACGGAATTCCGACGCCACGTGTTGGAAGTTCTCAGGCAGCCCCTGGAAGATGGCCGGGTGACGATCAGTCGCGCAGCGCGCTCTCTCACCTATCCGGCGCGATTTCTACTCGCCGCCGCGATGAACCCTTGTCCGTGTGGCTTCCTCGGCCACCCACGCCAGCGTTGCAGTTGTACGCCGAGGCTGATCCGGCGTTACCGGGCGAAAGTCTCGGGCCCGCTACTCGATCGCATCGATCTGCACGTCGAAGTGCCGGCGGTGACCTGTCCCGAGCTGCTCGGATCGGACGACTCCGAGACCTCGGATGAGGTCGCAGCGCGGGTCGAGACCGCGCGGCGCCTGCAGCTGGCGCGGTTTGAGGGCCGCGAGGGAATATTCGCCAACGGCCAGATGAAAGCTCGTGATGTGCGCACGTTCTGCCGCGCGGACGAGGCCGGCGTCTCGATACTGAGGGCGGCTATGGCCAAGTTCAGCCTGTCCGCCCGCTCGTTTCACCGAGTGCTCAAGATCGCGCGAACCCTTGCCGACCTGGAAGAGCGCGAGGTGATCGAGCCTGCTCACATCGCCGAAGCGATCCAGTATCGCGGTCTAGACAGAAACGCTCGTGACGCCCCCGCTACCGTGGCTTGACACTTACTTGCGGCCTCCCGAGCTTTCGCGAAACTCTCTTTTCGCGGGCAACGACCGAATGACATCCAGCACTGCAGAGATCGTTCTCAAGGAGCAACAGCTGCGCGAAGTCCTGCGTAGTTGTCGATCGGTTGTCATCGGGTTCAGTGGCGGCGTCGATTCCTCCTATTTGGCTAAAGCGGCGCTCGACGCGCTGCCACGGAACCGGGTGCTAGCGGTCACCGGTCGCTCACCCAGCTATCCGAAGGTTCAGCGTGACATGGCTCTCGAGGTCGCCAGGGTTCTCGATCTTCCCCATCTGGAAATCGAGACGGGAGAGCTCGGCGACCCAAACTACGCCTCGAACCCAGCCGACCGCTGTTACTTCTGCAAGTCGGAGCTCTACGGCGAGCTGGTGGCCGTCGCCCGCGCCCGCGGTTTCGTCAACGTGCTCGACGGATCGAACGCCGACGACTTGGACGACTATCGTCCGGGCTCAGCTGCGGCCCACGAAATGGAGGTCCGCTCGCCGCTACAGGAGGTGGGACTGAGCAAGGACGAGATCCGTTGGCTTTCGCAGCGCGCGGGTCTGCCTACGTGGGATGTGCCCGCGTCCCCCTGCCTGGCTAGCCGCATCGCGTACGGGCTGCCCGTCACGCCGGAGCGCTTGGTGCAAATCGAGAGCGTGGAGGCGCGGCTTCGTGACGTTCATGCATGGCAGGATTTGCGGGTTCGACATCACGGCGACCTGGCGCGCCTCGAAGTCGTGGAAGAGGACCTAGCCCGACTGGTCGATCCCAACCTCCGAGGCCAGGTCGTCGCTGCCCTACGCGAGGCGGGTTTCGAGAGAGCCTGTCTCGATCTCGCGGGCTACAGGCGTGGTGCGCTGAATGAGGCGCTCGAACGGGGAGCGGCGGACTCATGAGCGCCGACTCGCAGACGGCCCGGGACGCGGAGGCCCGGCTGGCGGCACTCGGGATCGCGGCAAGGGTCGAGGGGGCCGGCAGCGATGGTGAGGTTGCAGTGATCCGGCCCGGCCGAGAAGCGCTGGAGCCGTTGCTAGAAGAACTGCGCGACGCGGCCGTCGAAGCCTGTCGCGCCGCGGGCTTCAGCTTCGTTGCCCTCGAGCTGTACTAGGGTGAGCGGAGCCGAGGTGGCAATCCGAAGATGCGCGTGTTCATAGCGGTTAATCCGACGATGGAGGAGCGGAAGCGATTGTCGGTTGCATCGAGCGGACTTCGCGATGCCGGGTTCCCCATCCGCTGGGTGCCAGCTGAGAACGTTCATCTGACTCTGAAGTTTTTGGGCGAGGTTAAGGAAGCCCGAGTTAACGAGCTCGGCTCGGCCCTCGGCGATGCCGTCGACGGTGTCGGGGCGTTCGAGATGGTGGTCCACGGGTTCGGCGCCTTTCCGTCGCCAAGGAGACCGAACGTGGTATGGGTGGGGATCGAGCTCAATCCATCGCTCGAGACTCTGCAAGCGCGAGTCGAGAGTGCGTTGGAAAAGCTAGGCTATCGGCGGGAGGAACGGTCCTTCCATCCGCACCTGACTTTAGGGCGTGCGAGAAAGAAAGTTTCCGCGTCGGACTTCAGTGGCCTCGACCATCTTATCGAGCGGCTCGATTACGACGACAGGTTCCGGGTTTCCTCCGTTGAGGTCATGTGCAGCCGACTGATGCCGAGTGGCGCGATTTACGACGTGCTCAACTCGGCGGAGTTACACTTGTGATGGGTGGCAACGTTGCGTAGTTGCGCCTCGTTGATCGGGCTTGGACTGCTCGTCGCTCTGCTCGCCGTTGGCTGGCTCGCCCGAGATGAGATCGTTTCATTCGTCTCGCGGATCTCGAACGACGACGAAACGGCGGTGGAGGCTCCCACGAGCGAGGCCGATGACGCGTTGCTGGCCCGACAAGTGGAGGCGAAGGTCATCGCGCTGGGCCAGGGCGATCTGGGGGAAGTGGCTCTCGATGCCGATCAGGTTAGCGCTTGGATCGGCAGCATGCATGGCTTCTTGCCGGCCTATGTATCGGACGTGTCCGCCGCTCTGGAGGAGGAACGACTCGTGCTGTCGGGCCGGGTGGCGATCGACGACGTTCCCGGTAGCGAACGGTTGGGACCGGTCACGACTCTACTGGGAGACACGGTGCCTGTCACCTTCCGGGGCCTGCTCGACGGCCTCCAGCCCGGTTGGGGGGTCATGTACGTCGAGGTTTTGCAGATCGGAGTGATACCCGTGCCGGACGCGGTGCGGGACGACGTGCTAAGCCAGATGAAGGGCGATGGAGCTTCCGGCCTGCCCGCGAACGCAGTGCCTTTTCAGCTTCCGAGTTTCGTCACCGACGTCGGTGTGAGAGGCGACAGCGTGATCCTCAAAAGCTCACGAGGTGGAAGCTAGCGCGAAGCGCCGGCCGTTCAAGCAAAGCAGTCGGAATCTTTCGCCCTACGGAGATCGTATAGAGGACAGGCACGACTCTCTCGGGCCGACGGGGTGCTCGTCGGTCGCTGACGCGGTTCGACTACGGAGGCGGGTCCGTGGCGAGAAAAGGCGCAGGCAGGAGGAAACAGCGGAAAGAAAAGGCAGGGCCGGCGGCCAGCGCTGCGGAAGCCGGTCGGCCAGACGCCAGCAAATGGTTGTGGGAGTGGGCCAAGTCGATTTCCGTAGCGATCCTCCTGTTTCTCCTCATACGCACGTTTGTCGTCGAGGCATTCAAGATCCCCACCGGCTCCATGGAGCACACGCTGCTGATCGGGGACTGGTTGCTGGTCAACAAGGCCGTCTATGGGGCTCAGGTGCCGTTCACCAACGCGCGCCTACCGGCCTTTCAAGACCCTGATCACCGCGATGTCGTCGTGTTCCGCTATCCTCTGGACGAGTCGGAAAGCTACGTCAAACGCCTGATCGGTTTGCCGGGTGACACCGTCGCGATGCGCGGCGGCGCGTTGTATGTGAACGGCCGGCGCCAAGACGAGCCGTACGTGCGGCACATTCAACCTGGAAGCGACCGTTACGACCCACAATTCGATTGGCAGAGAGGGTACTTGGCTCCGGGGACCGATGTGGCGGCCTACCGGCCGACTCGTGACAACTGGGGTCCGATCGTCGTGCCTGGCGGCGAGTACTTCGTCATGGGCGACAACCGTGACAACTCACTGGACTCTCGCTACTGGGGATTCGTGGAGCACCGGTTGATACGTGGCCAACCGCTGTTTATCTACTACTCGTACGATGCGGGCAAGCTGCGACCGCTTCCTTGGCTGACCGAAATCCGCTGGCGCCGACTCGGTGACGTGGTTCGGTAGTCGGCTGCGGGTCGGACGCAGGATGGCTCGTCGGTCCTTGACGGCGGCGGGTTTTTCCATTGAGTTCATCCACATCGAGTGACATCGGGCAAGGGATCTTCAGAGGCGCTGGGCGGTAGGATGTTCTATTGATCCGCTGCGCACCCGGCGCGGCTCGGCGCTCGAACGCGGGCGAGCTTGGATCTGGACGTCAGAGCGAGCAGACACGAACAGAAAGGGACATCAGGCGGATGGATCGATCTCGCGGAGCGGCGCAGGGCACGGGTCGGTGGCTTTGGGAATGGGTCAAGTCGATATCTGTCGCCATCCTGCTTTTTCTCGTCATCCGGACTTTCGCCGTCGAGGCTTTCAAAATACCAACCGGCTCGATGGAGTCGACGCTGCTGGTGGGAGATTTCCTGCTGGTTAACAAAGCGGTGTACGGGGCTCAGGTACCATTCACGGCCATGCGGCTTCCCGCTTTTCAGCAGCCGGAGCATGGTGATGTCGTGGTGTTCGAATACCCCATCGACCCGTCCAAGAACTACGTCAAGCGAGTCGTCGGCCTGGCGGGCGACAAGGTCGCCATGCGTCGTGGCCAGGTGTATGTGAACGGTGTGCGCGTCAGTGAAGATTACGTCCAGCACACCCAGCCCGGCGGCGACTATTACGACCCGAGCTTTGAGTGGCAGCGTGACCATCTCGCCCCTGAGGTCGATCGCACCACCTATCGCCCGACTCGCGACGATTGGGGGCCGATTGTCGTACCGGACGACAAATACTTCGTCATGGGTGACAATCGTGACAACTCTCAGGACTCCCGTTACTGGGGCTTCGTCGACCACACCCTGATCAAGGGTCGGCCTTTGATCATCTACTATTCGTTCGATCGCAGCAATCTCCGGCCTTTGCCGTGGTTGACCGAAGTGAGGTGGAGCCGGGTCGGCAACCTGGTCCGATAGATCCATCAGCGGTATTATCTCCGGGGTTCGACTGAATCATTGATTGGATCGGAGTCAGCGCTTGGGTCGAAAGGGCGAACAACACTCTGACGGGATGGATTCGCAGGACCAGTCCGACGAGCGAATGAGCATCTTTCGCTCGTTCGAGCCGATCCATCGCGCGACCACCCCACCCGGATCGCTCGACCAGTACCTCAGAGAAATCAGCGCCTACCCGCTGATCGATCGTGATCAGGAAGGTGAGCTCGCCCAGAGCATCCGCCGCGGCGACAGAGAGTCACTCGAAAAACTGGTCAACTCCAACCTGCGCTTCGTGGTCTCCATCGCCAAGAAGTACCAGAACCAGGGCGTCGCGCTGGCCGACCTCATTAATGAAGGCAATCTCGGGCTGATTCGGGCGGCCGAGAAGTTCGACGAGACGCGCGGCGTAAAGTTCATTAGTTATGCCGTCTGGTGGATCCGTCAGGCCATCTTGCAGGCGCTCGCCGAACAGTCTCGCATCGTTCGCGTGCCGCTCAACCGAGCCGGCGAAATTCACCGCATCGGCAAGCGCTCCAGCGCGCTCGTGCAAGAACTGGGACGCGAGCCCACGGTGGGTGAGCTGGCGGAAGGCCTCGAGGTCCAACCGGATGAGCTCTACAAGACGATGTCGATAGCCATGGCCCACCTCTCACTGGACGCGCCACTCGTGCCAGGAGAAGACAACAAGCTTCTCGACTACCTGCCGGACGAGAACAGGTCGGGTCCGGAGCAGGAGGCCTTCGAGAAGGCGTTGCGCGCCAATGTGGAGGAGGCATTGTCCACGCTGAAGCCGAGAGAGGCCATGATTCTGCGCCTCTATTATGGCCTCGACGGTGAGGACGCCTTAACGCTCGAGCAGATCGGGGAGCAGTTGGGGGTCACGCGGGAACGGGTGCGCCAGATCAAAGAGCGCGCCCTCGCCCGGCTCCGGCACGTCTCGCGGGCCCGCTCCCTGGAGAGCTTCCTGGGCTGATGCCCTCGGCCCCACGGACCTGTAACTTCCTTGACATAGCTGAGACTCCCGGATATCGTTCTCCGCTGTCCTAAAACGCGGAAAACGTCGCTGCGGCAGGGGATGCCGGGGCGGAGCACTGTCTAGACGGTGAGATGGCTGAGTTACTGTCCAAATCAATGAAGACCCCGGTGGCGAAGCCGGCAGAGGTCGAGCGACACTGGTACCTGGTGGACGCCGATGGTGTGGTACTCGGCCGGCTGGCGGCGGAGGTGGCGAAGGTCCTGCGGGGTAAGCACAAGCCGATCTACACGCCGCACGTGGACTGTGGCGATGGCGTTATCGTCATCAACGCGGAGAAAGTGCGCCTCACGGGCAAGAAAGCGGATCAAAAGACGTATTTCCGCCACAGCGGATACGTGGGCGGTGCCAAATTGATCCCCTTCAAACGGATGATGGAGCGGCGTCCCGACTTCGCCGTCAGGCGGGCCGTTCGGGGCATGCTGCCCAAGAGCACCTTGGGTCGGCTAATGGCGAAGAAGCTGAGAGTCTACGCGGGTCCCGAGCACCCTCATAAAGGGTTGGATACGAAGCCGCTGAAGGTCGAATCGTAGAGCGAAATCGCAGACACGCGATAGTTCGGGAGATATGTTAGGAAAAACGCTGGACGATGGGCGAGCACATGCGGTAGGTCGACGGAAGTCGTCCGTTGCCCGCGTGTACCTGCAACGCGGAAAAGGTGGGTGGAAGATCAACGGCCGCGACCTCGCGGACTACTTTCCGCGTGGCGCGTACCAGGTGATTCTGGAGAAGCCGTTCACGGCCACCGAGACCGTGGGTGAATACGACGTCGTCGCCAACGTGCGCGGCGGCGGGCTGACCGGCCAGGCAGGCGCGATTCAGCTGGGTATTGCCAGGGCCTTGTTAGTGGAGGACGAGGATCGCCGGGGCGCGCTGCGGCGCGAGGGTCTGCTCACGCGCGATCCGCGACGTGTAGAGCGAAAGAAGTACGGTCAGCCGAAGGCGCGCAAGCGATTCCAGTTCAGCAAGCGGTAGCGCGCCGTGGGCTCGTTCAGAAAGCACACTAGACGCGAACAGACCACCGATAACCGTGATTGATTACTGGCTATGGCGGTAGAGCTCGTAGAACTTCTCAAGGCCGGCGTACACTTTGGCCATCAGACGCGCCGCTGGAACCCGAAGATGCGGCGTTACATCTTCGCGGAACG
>JBDHAI010000087.1:0-9281 GCA_039588155.1 Gemmatimonadota bacterium
CGGCAGCCGTCGCTGCAACGGCATCTGGCCACCTTCGAACCACGGTTTCGTCGACCCGCCCGATCGCGATTTCTGGCCTTTGTGTCCCCGGCCCGCCGTCTTGCCTACACCCGAGCCGGGACCCCGCCCGACACGCTTGGCCGAGCGCTTGAGGCCCTTGGGTCGTTTTATCGATTCCAGGCGCGCCATTTAGCCTCGGGCCCCTTTCTCGTTCGCGTCCGACACCGGCTCCACTTCCACCAGATGCTTCACGTGAAAGAGCATGCCACGAACGGCGGGGTTGTCCGGCTTCACGACGCTGCGCTGATGCCTGAGACCCAGCGCCTCGAGCGTCAGCCGGATCTTGCGCGGCGCTCCCAGCCCGCTCCTCACCTGCCGAACCCTCAGCTTAGTCACGCCGCCCTCCACGTATCTCCTCGATGCTCACGCCTCGCTCCCAGGCGGCCTGCTCCGCAGTGACCAGGCGGGTCAGACCATCCATGGTGGCGCGCACCATGTTGACCGGGTTGTTGGAGCCCAGACTCTTGGTGAGGATGTCCTGGATGCCGGCGCATTCCAACACCGCGCGCACCGGGCCGCCCGCGATCACTCCGGTTCCGGGCCCCGCCGGCCGCAGCATCACTCGGCCCGCACCATGCGCCCCCACGATCTCGTGAGGAATCGTGCCGTGGCGCACGACGGGCACCTCGACCATGTTGCGGCGCGCCTGCTCGAAACCCTTACGAATCGCCTCGGCGACCTGGTTCGCCTTGCCCAGCGCTGTGCCAACGTGACCCTGTTGATCTCCCGCGGCGACAAGCGCCGTGAACGAAAACCGCCGGCCGCCTTTCACCACCTTCGCCACGCGGTTGATATAGATCACGTTTTCGAGCAGCTCGCTTTCGCGGTTTCTCGGCTCTCTCTTGTCTCGTGCTCCCTGCTGCATGGCCACTAGATCTTAAGACCTCCCTCGCGTGCGCCTTCTGCAAAGGCCTTCACACGCCCATGGTAGCGGTACCCACCCCGGTCGAAGACGACCTGCTCGATGCCTTTTGACTTGGCTCGCTCGGCCATGACCAGCCCCGCAATCCTGCTCTGAGTGGATTTCCGCTTATCGTCCTCGAGCTTCGTTTCCACTTCCTTCGACTGGGTCGAAATACCGGTGATGCAGACGCCCTGATCGTCGTCGACCAATTGCGCCTCAATGTGACGCAACGAGCGGCGCACTACCAAGCGCGGACGCTCCTTAGAGCCTCTGACCTTCTTGAGTACGCGCGCGTGTCGGCGGCGTCGGGCGAGATCCCGCCGCTCCGACGCCCCCTTCGCCTTTTTTCGTCTCAGTTCGCTGATGGACATTAGATCGCCGTCTTCCCCGCCTTGCGACGGACATGCTCGTCTTGATATCTGATCCCTTTGCCCTTGTAGGGCTCCGGCGGACGGATCGACCGGATCTCCGCTGCCGCCTGGCCGACTTTCTCCTTGTCGACCCCGCTCACCGATACCAGCGTCGGCGCCTCGACCTTGAGCGTTATCCCTTCCGGCGCATCGAAGGTGACCGGGTGAGAATACCCGATGTGGAAGCGAAGCGACTTGCCCGACGCTTCCGCTCGGTAGCCTACACCCACGATCTCCAGCTTCTTCTCGAATCCCTCGACCACACCCCGCACCATGCTGGCCAGGAGCGACCCCGTCAGACCGTGAAGCGAGCGGTGATCGCGGCGGTCGCTGGGACGCTTGACCTGGAGCTCACCGTTCTCGTGACTGATCTCCATCTCCGAATGGAACTCGCGCTCGATCGCGCCCCGCGGCCCTTTGATCTTCACGCGGCTCCCCTGGATGTCGACCGACACTCCGTCCGGAACCTTTATGCTCTGCCTTCCAACACGCGACATCTCTCAGCTCCGTCGCCTCAATGCACGACCGCGATGAGCTCACCGCCCACCCCGGCAGCGCGTGCCTCGCGATCGGTAAGTACACCGCGGCTCGTGGAGAGAATCGCCAACCCTATGCCTCCACGCAGTCGCGGAATCTCGTCCTTGCCGACATAGCTGCGCCGTCCCGGTGAGGAGACGCGGCGCAATTCACGAATGACCGGCTTGCCATCCGGCGTGTACTTGAGATACAGCCGCAGAAACGTGCTCTGGCCGTCGTCGACGACTTTCAGTCCATCGATGAAATGCGCGTCCACGAGCTTCTTGGCGATCTCCGTCTTTATCCTGGATACGGGCACATCGACACGCCGGTGTCCGGCGTGAAGCGCATTCCGCACTCGCGCCAACATATCTGCAATCGGGTCAGTCATCGTCATTGCGTTTACCTACTTCGCACAATTTTCTCTTTTCTCACCAACTGGCTTTGCGAACACCGGGAATGTGGCCGTCCAGCGCCAACATCCGGAAACAGATTCGGCAGAGACCGAACTTGCGTATGAACGCCCGCGAACGGCCGCACCTTCGGCAGCGGCTGTACGCACGCACGCCGAACTTGTTCTTCTTTTTGTTCTTCTCGATCAGAGCTTTACGCGCCATTGCGTCTCCAATACTCCTCTCACCAACGCTTAGACAATAACAGGCTCTACACCGCGGAACGGCATCCCCATCTCCCGCAGGAGCGCCAGTGCTTCATCGTCTTTATCCGTCGAAGTGACAAACGTGATATCCAGCCCGTGTATCTTCTGAATCTTGTCGTAATCCACTTCGGGGAAGATCACCTGCTCCTTGATCCCCACAGTAAAATTGCCTCGACCATCGAACGAACGCGTCGGCAGTCCGCGAAAATCGCGAATTCGCGGCACGGCCACATTGATGAACCGATCGAGGAATTCGTACATATGCGCCCGGCGCAGCGTCACGCTCGTCCCCACCGGCATCCCCTGCCTCAAACTGAAGTTGGAGATCGCCTTCTTGGCCCGATTCACGATCGGCCGCTGCCCGGTTATCGCCGTCAGGGCCTCCACCACCGAGTCCAGCATTTTCGGCTCACGCGACGCTTCTCCGACGCCGACATTGATCACCACCTTCTCGAGGCGCGGGATCTCGTTGACGTTCGCGTGCCCGAACTCCTTGGCGATCTTCGGTCGCACCGTTTTCTCGTAATGCTCCTGCAATCTCGGCTTCATTTTCGAGACGACTTCCTCGCTCTATGCGATCTCCGGATTCGGAATCGGGGTCTCACAGCGAACACAAAGGCGCTCGACTGTCCCGTCCGGATCGTGTCGCTTGCGGACGCGCGCCGCCGACTTACAGCGCGGACAGATTAACATCACGTTGGAGGCGTGCATTGGAGCCTCGAACGTGACGATCCCGCCCTCGGGGTTCGCTTGCGTAGGACGCTGGTGTCGCGTGCGCAGGTTCACACCCTCGACAACCACGCGGTTCTTCTTGGGCTCCACGCGCAGAACGCGTCCTTCCGTCCCCTTGAAGTTCCCGGCGACGACCGCGACCTGATCTCCTCGACGAACGTGCATCTCTATATACTCAAACGATTTAGACGACTTCTGGAGCGAGAGAGACGATCTTCATGAACCGCTTCTCCCTCAGCTCTCTACCCACCGGCCCGAAGATTCGCGTGGCCCGCGGTTCACCCTGATCGTTGATCAGGACCGCAGCGTTGTCATCGAATCGGACGTACGAGCCATCCTTGCGCCGCTGCTCTCTCGCGGTACGAACCACTACCGCCTTCGTCACTTCGCCTTTCTTCACGGTACTCGCGGGCAAGGCATCCTTGATCGTCACCACTATGACATCGCCCATACGCGCGTAGCGCCGCTTGCTACCGCCGAGCACGCGGATGCATAGGGCCTCTTTGGCACCCGAATTGTCCGTAACTCGTACGATAGTTTCCTGCTGAATCATCTCTCAGATCCGATTTGTGCGACTCGCCCGCGGCTACGCCAGCCTCCGAACGACCTCCGCCAACCGCCAGCGCTTTTTCTTCGATAGCGGACGCGTCTCCACGATGCGAACGACGTCACCCACGCGGGCCTCGTTCTCCTGGTCGTGCGCGTAGTACTTCTTGTGCCGCGTCACCTGTTTTCCGTACAGCGGATGCGCATACCGGCGCTCCACACTGACGACGATCGTCTTGTCCATTCCGTCGCTGACGACCGAGCCCACCTGCGTCTTTCGCTGACCTAGAGCCATGCTTCGTTACTTCTCCCTGGCATCACGAGCCGTGACCATCTCGCGCTCGCGCTGAATCGTCTTCAACCGGGCAATGTCGCGCTTGACTTGTCGAACTCTCAACGGGTTCTCGAGCTGCTCGTAAGCGTTCTTCATCCGCAGATCGAAAAGCTCCTCGGCCAGCTGATCGAGCGCCTGAGCGACATCCGTCTCGCTCATCTCGCGGATCTCTTCCGGCCTCATCAGATACCTCCACCCTTGCGCGTGAGAAAGCGCGTCTTGACCGGCAGCTTCGCCGACGCCAATTCCATCGCCCGCCGGGCCACGTCCTCGGGAACGCCCTCGAGCTCGAACATCACACGCCCCGGCTTGACCGGTGCGACCCAGGCTTCCGGATTCCCCTTGCCCTTGCCCATTCGCGTCTCAGCGGGCTTCTTGCTGACCGGCTTGTCGGGGAAAACACGGATGAACACCTTGCCGCCACGCTTGATGTGCCGGGTCATCGCCACACGCGCCGCTTCGATCTGCCGGGCCGTAATCCAGGCACGCTCGAGCGACTGGAGGCCGTACTGACCGAAAGCTACAGAATTGCCACGGTTCGCCTTGCCTCTGACGCGACCCTTTTGCTGCTTTCGCCATTTTATGCGTTTCGGTGCCAGCATATCGTTACCCTAGATCAACTGCCGCGGCCACCAGCCGTGTAGGTCATACCTTTTCGCTCCTCGACAACTTCGCCTTTGAAGACCCATACCTTGACCCCGATGGGGCCGAAGGTGGTCTTGGCCGTCGAACGGGCAAAATCGACGTCCGCGCGCAGCGTGTGTAGCGGCACGCGGCCCTCGTGGTAGCTCTCGGTGCGAGCGATCTCGGCTCCGCCTAAACGGCCCGACACCTGGATCTTGATTCCGGCGGCGCCCATGCGCATAGACTGTTGCACCGCGCGCTTCATCGCCCTTCGGAAGGCGATACGTTGCATGAGCTGAAAGGCGATGCTGTCGGCAATCAGTTGTGCATCGACTTCGGGGCGCTTGATTTCCTCCACGTTGATCGCGACCTCGGCCTTCGACAGAACGGACAGCTCGTCTCGAAGCTTATCGACCTCGGCACCTCGCTTGCCGATCACTACGCCGGGCCGCCCCGTGTTGATCGTGACCACGATCTTCCCAGGCTTCCGCTCTATTTCTACTGACGAAATCGCTGCATGACCGAGGCGCGCCTTGAGGTAATTGCGAATCTTTTCGTCCTGTTCGATCAGATCCGCGAGATTACCTTCCGCGTACCAACGCGACTTCCAGGGCTTGACCACGCCCAAGCGGAACCCGAGAGGGTGTGTCTTTTGACCCATGCTATTCCTTCCGATCCACGACCACGGTCACGTGGCTCGTGCGCTTACGAATGGGGCTCGCCCGACCCATCGCCCGCGCCCGCCAGCGCTTGAGCGTCGGACCCTCGTCGACCGTAGCCTGCTTTACGTAGAGCTCGTCTACGTCAAGACGATCACCCTGTTCATCCGCCTTGAAGACCGCGTTGGCGACAGCCGATCGCAGGACCTTCTTGAACGACCGCGATGCCTTCTTCTGGTTGAACTCCAGAATCGCATACGCGTTGTTGACGGTTTGCCCGCGGATGAGCTCGGCCACCAGCCGCATCTTACGCGGCGATTGGCGAACGTACCGTGAAATAGCCCTGGCTTCCATGACTAGACGACCTTTGCCCGCCTGTCCGACAGCTTGCCGCTGTGCCCGCGGAACAGGCGCGTGGGCGCAAATTCACCGAGCTTGTGACCAACCATGTTCTCCGTGATGTAGACCGGAATGAACTTGTTGCCGTTGTGAACCGCCAATGTATGACCCACAAATTCCGGCGTGATGGTCGAGCGACGTGACCATGTCTTGATCACGCGTTTCTCACCACCTTCGTTCATCCGCGAGACCTTCTTCATCAAATGGTCGTCGACGAACGGGCCCTTACTTACACTTCTTGCCATATCCGCTCCGGCTCTCCCAACAGAGTTTCCTCTACCCGAACCTTACTTGGTCGCCTTCCCGCGCCGCCTGCGCCGCACGATCAGCTTGTTCGATTCCTTGTGAGGGTTACGCGTCTTGCGGCCCTCCGGTTTGCCCCAGGGGCTCACCGGCGGACGCCCGCCGGACGCCTTACCCTCGCCGCCACCCAGTGGGTGATCGACTGGGTTCATCGCCACGCCGCGCACTTTCGGCCGCTTGCCCGCCCAGCGCGACCGCCCCGCTTTGCCCCAGGAAACGTTCTCGTGGTCGACGTTGCCGATCTGACCAATCGTCGCCACGCAATTGGCTCGTACCATTCGAACTTCGGTCGACGGCAGCTTCACCGTCACATAGCTGCCTTCCTTGGCCACGACCTGCGCCGCGCTACCGGCCGTCCGCACGATCCTACCACCCTGCCCTGGAACCAGCTCGATGTTGTGAACCGCCGTACCCAGCGGGATCTCTTTCAACGGAACCGCGTTGCCGAGTCGAATCTCGCTGCCCGGCCCGGCCGTGATTGTATCACCTACGTTCAGGCCGCGCGGGTGAAGGATGTAGCGCTTCTCCCCATCCGCATAGTGAACCAGGGCGATGTTCGCCGAACGGTTCGGATCGTACTCGACCGCTGACACCTTACCCGGCACGCTCACCTTGTCACGCTTGAAGTCGATTCTCCGGTAGCGGCGCTTGTGACCGCCACCGCGACGCCTTACCGTGATGTGGCCGTGGTGGTTGCGCCCGCCCTTCCTCTTCAAGGGCTGGAGCAGCGACTTCTCCGGCTTGCTGCGCGTAATCTCCTCACTCGACACCAGCGAACGAAACCGCGTGCCCGGCGTGGTCGGTTTGTACTTTTTGATCGCCATGCTATATCCCTTCGAACACGTCGATGCTCTCGCCTTCGGCAAGCTTCACGATCGCCTTCTTCCAGTTGGGTTGCTTACCGAGGTGAGCCCCACGGCGCCTCCACTTGCCACGCTGGCGCGACGTCCTGACCTGCTCAACGTGCACCGAGAAGAGCCGCTCCACCGCGTGCTTGATCTCGTGCTTGTTCGCGTCGTCCATCACCTCGAACGCGTACCGGTTGTACTCCATCTGGCCCGCCGAAGACTTCTCGGTGATGATCGGGCGAACGATGACCTTACGCGGATCACGCATCGCCGTTCTCCTCCGGGTCGGCTGCCGCGGCTGCGACTTCCGAAGTCGCCGGCTCGCCCTCCGATAACGCGCTCTCCTCGATGATCACCGAATCCGCCCACAGGACGTCGTAGGCAGACTCACTACCGAAACGACGCACCTCGAGATCGATTATGTTACGAGCCGACAGGTACAGCGTGGGTTGATTGCCGGCGGTAAGCAGTAAGACCTTCGCGCCGGCCACGCCTACCTTGTCGAGCAGGTTCGCGACCTCACGCGTCTTCGGGCGCTCCAACCGCAGATCCTCGACGATGATCACGCGGCCTTCCGCAGCACGCGCGTTGAAGGCCGATCGCCGAGCCAGCCGCCGCACCTTCTTGGGCAAGTCGTCGCGATAGGACCGCGGCTTCGGCGGGAAAGTCACTCCGCCGCCCCGCCAGATCGGTGACCTGATCGTTCCGACGCGCGCACGGCCGGTCCCTTTCTGTCGCCAGGGCTTGCGGCCGCCCCCGCGGACCTCACTGCGAGTCTTACCCGACGCCGTTCCCTGGCGGCGGTTGCCGAGATGTGACTTCACGGTCGCGTGAATCGACGCCTCGTTCACAACGCCGTCGAACAGACTCTCGGGCAGCTTTCGCTCGCTGCCCGCCTTGCCGTCGGCCTTGAAGTACCGCGCCGTGATTGGTGCCGTCATCTTCGTCTATCGTCCGGTTCAAACCACTCTATAACTTGCGTCTGATCCCACTACTGCTTGCCCACGAGCACCCAGCCGTTCCGGGCTCCCGGTACCGCGCCCCTGACGAACAGCACGTTCCGTTCGGCGTCCACCTTGACGATCCGCAGGTTGCGCACGGTCTTCCGCGCTCCACCCATTTGGCCGGCCATCTTTCGGCCCTTGATTACACGGGACGGGTCGGTTCCCGGGCCAATCGAGCCTGCCAGGCGTACCGACGGGTGCCCGTGCGTTTTCGGAAACCCGCGGAAGCCGTGACGCTTGACCACACCCTGGAAGCCGCGGCCCTTCGTCGTGCCCGTTACCTTCACCCGCTCACCCTCGCCGAACATCGCGACCGTCAGCAGCTGGCCAACGCGCAGGCCTTGCTGCACCTCGGCCGCTTGCGGCTCGACCTCCCCGCTTTCACCGTCGCCGGCTACATCCGCCTCCGCCGCGCCCGTTGTATCCGCCTCGGCCGGCTTCAGGTCGTGGGGGTCCTCGGCGAGCACGTCGTCGGGGCCTAGCCTGAACTCGCGAACGACCGCAGGAGCGTAATCCAACCCTGCTCGTACACCGTGCCCCAGCTCGGGCTTGCGGCTCCGCCGCTCCTTCTTGCGACCGTAGCCAAGCTGCACAGCGGTGTACCCGTCCCGCGCACCCGTCTTTACCTGCATGATCGGGCAAGGACCCGCCTGAATCGCCGTCACCGGGACCGCTGTCCCGTCTTCAGCGAACAGCTGGGTCATCCCGATCTTTTTGCCAATCAGCCCCAACATGTCTTGACGCCTGCCTTAATCCACCTTGATCTCAACGTCCACCCCGGCCGGCAGATCGAGCTTCGTCAGCGCGTCCACGGTCTGGGGCCTGGAGTCGAGGATGTCGATCACACGCTTGTGCGTCTTCAGCTCGAACTGCTCGCGCGACTTCTTGTCGACGTGCGGGCTCCGCAACACGGTCCAGCGCTGCCGGCGCGTCGGCAGCGGGATCGGGCCACGCACGGTCGCTCCCGTCTTTTGCGCCGTGCGCACAATGTCCGCCGCGGTCTGATCGATGATCGCGTGGTCGAACGCCTTCAGTCTGATGCGGATCTTCTCCGACATTGCAGGTCCCGCTTGTCGAGTAAAAAGTGAAGAGTGAAGAGTGAAGAGTGAAGAGTGAAGAGTAACTCCAGTACTCTTCACCTTTCGCTCTTTACTCTCTACCAGCCTCCCCTACTCCAATATCTTCGTCACGACTCCGGCTCCCACCGTCCGCCCACCTTCGCGGATCGCAAACCGAAGCCCCTCTTCCATCGCGATCTGCGTGATCAACGTGATCGTCATCGTC
>JBDHAI010000088.1:0-9908 GCA_039588155.1 Gemmatimonadota bacterium
GTGCCCCGTGAAAAGTATCAGGGAGGAGTGCGATGGATTTGCGTCGTAAGGCAGTAGCGGTAATCAGCGTTGCCACACTTGCCCTGGCGGTGACGCCTCTGGTCGCGAAGGCTCAGGAGTGCACCGGCAACAAGCCCAAGGGTGGCCGATACTCGACCAGCGCGGAGCTCTACTTCGCGAGGGCACCCGGATCCGAAGACAAGGAGAAGCTCTACCAACAGGCGCTGGAGGTACTGGAGCAGGGGTTCGAGAGGCAGCCGGACAACCCGCGCAACTACGCAATGGCAGGACAGGCCTACGCTCAGCTCAACCGTTTCGAGGAAGCGAACGCGGCGTTTACGAAGGCCGAGGAGATGTGGTCGTGTTATGGCGGCTACATCGACACGCTGCGCTTCAACGCGTGGGTGCCTGCCTTCAACCGAGGCGTGCAGTACAACCGGCAGGGCGATATCGAGGAGGCGGTCGCCTCGTACAGGGATGCGTGGACGGTCTACGCGAAGCTCCCGCAGCCGATGCTCCAGGTGGGGGGTATCTACTCGAACATCGCTTTTCAGACCCAGGACGCGGAGGCTCGCGACGCGGCTTATGTCGAAGCGATCGCCGCGTACAAACTGGCGCTGCAGGCCCTGGCCGGGCGACCCGAGCGTTTGAGCCCCGAGGACCAGCAAGAGTTCGCTCGAGCGGCGGGATTCAACCTAGCTCAGATGTTGGCTTTTCAGGAGCGTTACGCGGAGGCAGTTGAGGCCTATGAGGTGTACCTGGAGCTCGACCCAAGCAACGTCGACGCTATGGCCAACCGGAAAAAGCGGCAATGCTGGCGAGTTCGGATTCGCTTCGCATGGGTGCAGTCGAATACTACGCTCAGCTCCGAGCACGTGAGGATCTCGAAGCAGATGAGTACCACAACATCGGTCTCGGCCTTCTGCAAATCGACATGGCTGCGGAAGCGGCTATAGCTTACACGAGAGCTCTCGAGTTGGAGCCATATCGGGTAAACTCGCTGGAGCAACTGGCCCGCGCTTACTTCAGCGCCCAAAACCACGATTCGCTCGCGGTCGTCGCCCAGGTGCTGGTTGAGCGTTATCCACTGAACCTGGATAACCTAGCTCTACTGGCCAACGCCTATCGGGAGCTCGAGCAGTTTGATGACGCCCTGGCGGTGTTGGAGCGGCGCGAAGCGCTAGACGTCCAGGTTACAGATCTCGAGTTGGAAGGCGAGGAAGGGGTCTATACCGTTTACGGCTATTTGCAGAACCTCAAGACCGAGCCGGACGTAGAAGTAGAACTGCAGTTCGACTTCTACGACGACGCCGGCGAAATAGTCGCCACGGAGGCGGTGACGGTCCTCACGCCAGCCCAGGACGGACAGACCGAGTTCAGCGTTTCCACCGAATCCGTCGCGCTCATCTCGGGCTTCGCTTACAAAAGGGCCGAGCCGGCCGAAGCCGAGACGGGAGCCTGAGCCTCGGCGACGTTACTACTCTGGGTCGACACTGGGGCGGCTGCTAGGCCGCCCCACCTTGCATCTGACTGACAGCCACTCCTTACGACCCGTACCCTCAAGCTCCAGTAAAGCTCAAGTTGACACGGCTTAAGTCGCGCCTAGATTGGTGCTTAACTTTGTCCACCTTACAGTATGACTAGGCCGTGATCTACCCGCGTTCATCGTCGATGTTGTCGAGAACACCAGCCGAGCCAGATCTTTCCCGCGGTGCCGCGCAGCGCGGGGCAGTCCTGCCGTCAGTCGCGATCGTCGGGCGACCCAACGTCGGCAAGTCGACCTTCTTCAACAGAATTGTGGGAGGGCGGCGAGCGATAGTGGATAGCCAGCCCGGTGTGACTCGAGACGCGCAGTTCGCCGAGGGCGAATGGGCGGGCCGGCGATTCTATGTGGTCGACACCGGGGGCATCCTCGAAGATGCCGTGGGTGAGCTCGACAAGGCCGTGAGGCGGCAGGCGTTGGCGGCGATCGAGACCTGCGATTTGTTGGTGCTCATGGTGGATGGCCGGGAGGGGCTACATCCACTGGACGAGCATATCGCGGAGCTGTTGAGGCGACAGCGGGCCAATGTCGTTTTGGTGGTCAACAAGCTGGACTCGCTGCCCGATACGACGGAGCATCTGGAGTTCTTTTCTCTAGGGCTAGGCGAACCGCGCCCGCTCTCGGCAGCGAGTGGTCGCGGTAGTGGTGACTTACTCGACCACATCGTTGAGTTGCTACCTAGAGAAGAACAGGTGCTCGATGGCGAGGAGGTTCTGCGGCTTGCCGTCATCGGGCGTCCGAACGTAGGTAAGTCCAGTCTGATCAATAAGCTTCTCGGTACGGACCGCCTGGTCGTGTCAGAGGAGGCGGGGACGACGCGCGACGCGATCGACACTCCCTTCGAGCTCGATGGCCACCGGTTCGTTTTCATTGACACGGCCGGCTTGAGAAGGAAGGGCCGCATCGATTCCGGACTCGAGTACTATGCAATCATGAGGACACTTCGGGCCATCGACCGGGCCGATGTGTGCTTGCTGGTTACGGATGCCGACCAGGGAATCAGCAACCAGGACTTTCGCATCGCGAAGATGGTCTGGGATCGTGGTCGCGGCCTGGTGCTGGCTGTGAACAAGTGGGATCTGGTTGAGAAAGACACTCACACATCGAGCGTGATGACGAAAGAACTGCGAAAGCGGGTGCCGTTTCTCAACGCCGTTCCTATCGTCTTCATATCTGCGCTCACCGGTCAGCGGGTTCAACGCGCGCTGGACATCGCGTGGCAGGTGGGCGCGGAACGATTGAAGCGCGTGCCGACGCACGAATTGAACGAGCAGCTCCAGGCGCTGACTGCGGCGGTGCAACCTCCTCAGAGAAGGGGCAGGCCCGTGAGGTTCTTTTACGCGACGCAGGTCAAAACGGCGCCTCCGGTTTTCGCGCTTTGGGCCAATTACCCGAAGGACGTGCCCGAGAACTACGCCCGCTATCTGATGAGGGGATTTCGCCAGGCCTGGGGGTTTACCGGGAGCCCGATTCGCCTCAGGCTGCGGGCTCGCAGGAAGAGCCGCACGTGACCGTTTTCGCGCTGCTGGCCGCCGCCTACTTGCTTGGGTCGACCCCAACGAGTCTCCTGCTCGCCCGTGCCCAGGGGATCGATCTCAGAGGTTGGGGCAGCGGGAACCTCGGCGCCACGAACCTGTATCGCGCCACTGGGCTCGGCCTTGCCTCCATCTGTCTGCTGGTCGACGTGGGGAAGGGCTTTGTTCCCGCACGTTTCTTTCCCGACGTCGATGGGAGGGATCTGCCGCAACTCGCACTGGCGTACGGCCTGGCCGCGGTGCTCGGTCACATCTTCTCCTTCTGGGTCAAGTTCAGGGGTGGGAAAGGGGTGGCCACGGGCGGCGGCGTGTACCTCGCATTGGCACCGGCTGCAGTCGGATTCGGCTTCGTCCTCTGGATCGTTCTCATGTCCACTGTTCGGATCGCCTCAGTCGCTTCTCTGGCCGTCGCGACAATGCTTCCGGGATTCGTTTACGTGACCGGCCATCGATTCGATTTCGTCTTCTGGGCCAGCCTTCCGCTCGTGGCGCTGGTCTGGTGGACGCATCGCAGCAACGTCAAGCGCTTACTGGCGGGAACCGAGCCGCGAGTGCGACGCGGCGGCAGCTCCCCGGCGGTCGAGCCTGAGAGCGTAGAAAGGCCGAGGGAGGCTTGAGTGTGGGTCGAGCCACGGTGATTGGCGCGGGGAGTTGGGGCACGGCGCTGGCCAAAGTGCTGGGCGACCGAGGTCACAAGGTGCGGATGTGGAGTTTTGAGGCGTCGGTGGCGGAGCAGATCCGCAGCACACGGGTGAACCAGGAGTACTTGCCCGGAATAGAGCTCCCCGGATTGGTCGATGTGTTCTTGGATCACGAAGAAGCTCTGGAGTTTGCCCAGTTGGTCATCGTCGTCGTTCCATCACATGCGTTTCGTGACGTCATGGCTGCGGCCGCGCCACATGTACCCAGAGAAGCGACGGTCCTGTCAGCCACCAAGGGGATCGAAGTCGACACTCTGAGGCGACCGAGCGAAATACTCGTCGAGCTGCTTCCAGAGCATAAACCCCCAGTCGTGCTTTCGGGGCCATCCTTCGCCAGGGAAGTCGGCGAAGGAGATCCGACGGCGATCGTCGCCGCCTGTAACGAGGCGGTCGTCGCCCAAGAGGTACAGGGGTTCCTCGCCACCGAACGTTTCCGCGTCTATACCAACGAGGATGTCTTGGGCGTCGAGCTCGCCGCCGCACTGAAGAACGTGATCGCCCTCGCCGCCGGCATCGCTGCCGGGCTCGGTTACCGCAACAACAGCCGAGCTGCCCTGATCACCCGCGGTCTGGCAGAGATTACCAGGCTAGGCTTGGCGATGAGGGCCCGCGCCTCGACGTTCGCCGGACTGGCAGGCTTGGGCGATCTGGTGTTGACGTGTTCGTCGGAGCTCAGCCGCAACAGGACCGTGGGGTTCAGGTTGGGACAGGGCGAGTCTTTGGAGAAGATCCTGGCCGGCATGAAGATGGTGGCCGAGGGGGTGCGCACGACGAAGGCGGCTCGGCAGCTGGCGGCGAAGCACCGGGTCGAGATGCCGATCGTCGAGGAGGTTCATCATATTCTCTTCGAGGGCAAATCCCCTAAACGCGCCACCGCCGATCTCATGCTGCGTGAACCGAAACCCGAGCTTTGGGGAGGTGCCGATGCCACGTGAACGCATCGCACGTCGGGAGTACTACTCCATCGGAGAAGTGTGCGAGATGGCGAGCCTCAAACCGCACGTGCTTCGGTACTGGGAAACACAGTTCAAAGAACTCAGCCCGACCAAGAACCGAGCTGGTAACCGGGTATATCGCGCTCGCGAGATCAAGCTCATCGAGCTCGTCAAGCATCTCTTGTACGAAGAGAAGTACACCATTGAGGGGGCACGCAAGAAGCTCGAGAAGCTGCGCGATGAGGGCGAGCTCGACACGACCGCCGGTCGCGCCCTCGATCGGCAGGCCCTCCGCCGCATCCATGAAGACTTGCGAGCGCTGATGGAGACGCTCGAGGAGCCGCCCCGAGGCTGATGCGGTGAGACGTGGTGATGAAGACACGCAGGCTGAGAGGCCGCAGCCGCCACGGCGACTCTTGTGCACCAACGATGACGGGTACCTCGCACCAGGTCTCGACCTACTCACGCGTGTAGCTTCGCGGCTCGGTCAAGTGACGGTCGTGGCGCCAGATCGCGAGCAGAGCGCTACCAGCCACTCGCTTACACTCCATCGCCCACTGCGAGTGAGGATGACGGCGGAGAAGACGTACCACGTGGATGGAACACCGACCGACTGCGTGCTTCTCGCCCTGGGCGGCGCGATTTTCGATGATATGCCCGACCTCGTGCTCTCCGGAGTGAACCACGGGCCTAACCTCGGCGAAGACGTCCTTTACTCCGGCACGGTCGCCGCCGCGATGGAGGCCACACTTCTCGGCATACCTTCCGTCGCCCTCTCCTTTGCCACGGACGAGTTCGAGCCGCCCGGAGACGAGTACGATCCGGTGCTCGAATCGCTCCTCACCCAGCTCGTCGAACGCGACCGTTACCCCGAGGGGACCTTATTGAACGTGAACATCCCCCCCGTTCCGCCCGCCGACATCAAAGGCGTCAAGGTTACCAGCCTCGGCCGCCGCGTCTATGTGGAATCGCTCACCCGGAGCTCCGACCCGTACGGGCGCGAGTACTTCTGGATTGGGGGAGGGAAGAGCCGCTGGTCCGGGGGTGAAGACTCCGATTTCAGAGCCATCGAGGCGGGATACATCTCGTTGACACCACTACACTTAGACCTGACCAATTATAAACTGCTCGAAGAGTTGACCGCATGGCGGCTCGCCTGAGGGATCTGGCCGCTCAGCAGGAACAACGCCGTCAGCTCGTCGAACGTCTGCGAGCGGCCGGGACGCGTGACCTGACCGTGCTGCAGGCATTCGATCAGGTCCCGCGACATCTGTTCGTGCCGGAGGTGTTCGAGTCGCGTGCCTATGCCGACGAGGCCTTGCCGCTGAGTCACGGGCAAACCATCTCGCGACCTAGCACGCATGCCCTGTATCTTGAGGCCTTACAGCTCGAGGGCGATGAGCGCCTACTCGAGATAGGAACCGGTTCGGGCTATCAGACTGCGCTCTTGGCGACGCTGTGCCAGCAGGTCTTTTCTATCGAGCGAATTCCCGAGCTCGCCGCTGCGGCGCGTGCGCGCATCGAGGCGCTAGGTTTTACGAATGTCGTCATTCGGGCCGGTGATGGCACATACGGCTGGCGAAGGTACTCTCCGTTCGATGCGATACTCGTGACGGCGGGTGCTCGCGAAGTACCCAAGCCCCTGGTCGAGCAATTGCACGTCGGCGGCCGCCTTCTGATTCCTCTGGGTGATCGCGACACGCAGCAGCTCCACAGAATCGTGCGCAGGGACGATCAAACTTCGGATGACGAGATCATCGCGCAGGTCAAGTTTGTTAGGCTGCATGGATTGGGCGGACTCGAACCTGAGAACGATGAGAGGTCCAGTTGACAGACCCACAGTCGACGGAACAGAGAACAGCAGAAGCAGCGCCGCGAGTCGGTTGGATCCGACGTACGTACGATTGGGTGCTGGGCTGGGCCGATTCTCCGTACGGCTCGCTCGCGCTCTTCATACTGGCTTTTGTGGAGGCCTCTTTCTTCCTGGTTCCGCCGGACATCCTCTTGATCGCGCTCTGCGTGGGGCAGGCGCGTCGCAGCCTCTACTTCGCCGGACTGTGTACGGCCGGCTCCGTGTTGGGCGGCATCTTCGGCTACGTCATCGGTTTTCAGCTCTTTGAAATCGCCGGCCGCCCCATCATAGAGTTCTACGACGCTGCGGAGGCCTTTCAGCGCGTCGGCGACCTCTATCGTGACAACCTGGTGCTGGCACTCGGAACGGCGGGTTTCACGCCCATTCCCTACAAAGTCTTCACCATCGCGGCAGGCGCTTTTGCCGTTCCGTTCGTCCCCTTCGTGGTCATCTCGGCGGCCAGCCGCGGCGCCAGGTTCTTTCTGGTGGCTGGGCTGATCCGGCTGTTCGGGCCCCAAATCCGCAGCTTTATCGATCGCTATTTCAACCTGCTGACCATCGTCTTTGTGGTCGCCCTGGTGGCGGGGTTTCTACTCCTGAAATATGCGCATTGACGCCGACTTCAGAGGTTTGACCGGGCGAGCCGGCCTTGTAGATTTGGGTGACCAAAGTCCGGAAAGAGAGGAAGACCGTGCCGATCATCCCGACACCGTTCATCGGCGGATCCGACAGCCCTCGCAGGGACACTGAAAAGCAAGACCGGCTGGCGCCACCGTTCGTGCCGGAAGCCGCCGAACACGAGGACGATTCGCCGGGTAGGGTCGATCGCGAAGTCGCGCCGACGGGAGAGCCGGAGCCCCCGCTAACCGAGCAAGTCATCCCAATCGAGGTCAGTGAGGACGAGGGCGTGGATCAGACGGCGCGAGAAGGACCCGCATTCGAATTGGAGGAGCTCATACGCGAAGAGCTGGCAGGCCCCGAGCTACTCGTGGCATCGACGGAGGCCGCTCCCGCTGAACGGGAGTCGAGTAGCGCGGCGCCAACAGCTCCTGATTCCGAGGACTTTGTCCCAGATTGGCTCGTCAGTTCGGACATAGCCGCTGAAGAGGACGAGGGCGAAGCACAGCCCAAGCCCACCACCTTCGCGTCCGCCACCGAGTTGGCTGCACGAGCCGCGGAACTGCAACAGGGTGAGTGGGCGGACTGGATACGCGCGCTCATAGCCGAACTCGGGCCGTACGCGGCCGAGGTTGCCATTGCACGCGCCTTCGCGGCAGGCCACATCGCCGCCACTACAGGGGAGGGGAACGAGTAGAATGGCTGATCCGCATCTAACCAGCGAGGATCGCTTTGTCAGTTATATTCTGCAGTTCGCGAACTGGGCGCAGCGCAACACCCGGGCGCTCATCCTGGGTCTCGCGGCTGCAGCGATCGTCATCTTCGCGGTCAAGTACTACATCGACTACAAGCAGCGCGTGCGCGACGTGGCGGCCACGGAGTTGCGGAACATCCGCATGGTGCTCGAAGCCGGCCAGCCCGATCAAGTGATCGAGCAACTGCGCACCTACATCGTACAGTTCGACGGGACGACCTACGCCCGCGAAGCCAGGGTGCTGCTGGCGCATTCGCTGCTGCTCGGCAACCGGGCGGCTGAGGCGATCGATCCGGCTCGCCAGGCCGTCGACGCGCTGGGCGATGACCTGTTGTCTTTGCGCGCCGGGTTCCTCCTGGCTGCAGCCTACGAAGAGGTCGCGGACACCGGGTCCGCCATCGCTGTCTATCAGCAGATCGGCCGTGATGTGGACATGCGAGTCCAACGAACTCGCGCCCTCGAGGCCGCGGCGCGCCTATTGGACGCGCGCGGGGACTATCCTAATGCCGTCGCTATCTACGAGCGACTGGCCGAGCTGACTCCCGAGGAGGCTCCGGCCCAAGCGTTCTACCTGATGCGCGCCGCCGAGATGAGGGCGAAGCTCGCGGGTCCAACGGCGGTGACGATATCGGGTGAGAGCGGTACAGAGAGCGGGTAGGAGTGTGCGCAACGAAAGGAGCGGAGGCGGCATGGGGGTTGAATCCCCCATAGGGCGCATAATGTATATTATGTAACCTAGGACCTTAGCCTTCTTCACCCTCTCCCTCTAGATCCGCCCGAAAATACGCAGCAAACGAAGCCACCACACCTTCCAGACCGCCTCGCGGATGATCTTGCCGCTCATCTTACTCATGCCCTCGCTACGGTCGGTGAAGACGATCCTGATCTCCCCGACCTTGAAGCCTTTACGCCAGGCGCGGAAGCTGGTCTCGATCTGGAAGGAATAGCCTTCCGAGGTAATGGCATCGAGGTCGATTCCCTCGAGCACTTTGCGCCGATAGCATTTGAACCCCCCCGTGGTGTCGCTGAAAGGCAATCCGGTGACGACTCGTGCATACTTGTTAGCGAACCAGCTCAGAAGCAGGCGCGACATGGGCCAGTTGACGACGGTGACGCCTTTCAGGTAGCGGGACCCCAGTACCAGGTCATACTCCCTTGCAGCCTCGAGAAACTCGGGTATGTGCTCGGGGTTGTGGGAGAAGTCGGAGTCCATCTCGAAGACGTATTCGTAGTCTCGCTCCAGGGCCCATTTGAAGCCTTCGATGTACGCCGTGCCCAACCCGAGCTTACCTGCACGGTGCACGACCTGCACACGCTGGCTCTCCGCCGCCAGCTGATCGGCTAGCTCACCCGTGCCATCCGGTGAATTGTCATCCACGACGAGCACGTGGAGGTCCGAATCCTGCGCCAGGACTAGCGGCACGATGGTCGGCAGGTTTTCCCGCTCGTTATAGGTGGGCATCACGACGAGCTTGAGCTCGCTATTCGATGGCATGGTTCCGAGTTCCAGGGTTCTTCCGCAGCAAGCCAACCCCGCTTGCGCCGAGGATGACTACGACGGGTATCAGTTCCGCAACGCTCATCCACAGCCGCGCGATAATTGCGAGTATCGTGGCCGAAGTCGCTCCCACCCAGGGACTGAGCAGAATCGCCATAGCCCCCTCCCGCACCCCCACACCGGCCGGCGCGAATACGGCGGCGTATCCTAGGAAATAAGCCCCAGCAAAGCTACCCGCAGCCGCCGGCCACGAGACCGCCGGCAGCGGCTCGAACGACGACCACAGCAGACCGAAGGCGATACCGTATCCCAGCCAAGCTGGCAGATAGAGGCCCAACCAACGCACGCCGAACCAGGGGTCGAGCCGGGGCACCTCCTCTGCCCTTCTGCCCAACCTGAAGGCGAGTCGCAAGCTGAGCCGCAAGGCCGCCGGCAACGTCGTCAGCAGCACAACCAATGCTGCAAGGCCCAG
>JBDHAI010000089.1:0-9205 GCA_039588155.1 Gemmatimonadota bacterium
TAGAGGATGCTGAGGGCGCCGTCACCCCGCAGGTTGGCATCGCCGACGCCCGAGAGTAGCCCGAGCCTGGCCGACGCTGAGGCACCCCAGCGCGGCGCGATGGATCGATAGAATTCCAGGCCGGCGACGTCGGCGCGCAGACCTGCGACCGCCGCCTCCATCGTCTGGGTCCAGCGATAGGCGGGCTCGTGCCGATACTCGAAGCGATAGGCGGAGCCACCCCAGTCCGGCACCGCCACGACCAGCGACACCAGCGGTTCGATGCTGCCGTTGCTTTCCGGTATCCAGGCGCCCAACGATCCTTGAACATTGACACCGCCGTCCCTCCACCACCGTTCCGCGGTTGCCTGAACGTCCAGGCCGAACATGTCGGTCTTGCTCCCGGTCGGCTCGAAACCGCTCAACTCTTCCACCGTCACGCCGAGGCCGGCCCGTGTCCTCGGCGAGCCGCCGGACCACGCACCGCGCAGACGTCCGCGACGGAAGTCGTCGGAATCGGCGAAGTAGTCGAAGCCGCCTGCAGGGCCGATCCGGCCGCGCGAAGCCAGCAGCGCATCGACCTCGGCCTGCATCGTCGCCAACCCCGCTTTCGCGCCCGCGACGTCGGGATCGATCTGCAGCGCGCGCCGGTACGCTTCGCGCGCGCCTTTGCGATCGCCTCTCCACCGCTGGAGGTCGCCCAGCAGTACCCAGGCTTCGGCGTCGTCCGGCCGAGAGTCTAGGTAGGCCAGCGTCGTCGCCTGCGCGGAATCGTATTGGCCGCCCCAGGCCAGCAGTCGAGCGAGTCGCAACCTGACGTCCTCCGCCTCTGGGCGCCGGTCGAGGTAGGCGTGCAGGTAGACCATCGCGCTGTCGGGTTGGTTGGCACGATACTCGAACACGTCCGCCACCTCGAGTAGCAGCGTATCGGCGTGCGGATGCTCGCTCAGTAGAGAACTGTACAGCACGAGGGCGGAATCCACGGCGCCGAGCAGCATCAGCCCGCGGGCTTGCTCGATCAGGCTCACCTCTGCTTCAGGGTGATCCCGGGGCAGCGAGTTGGCGATGGCCGCACGCAACGAGTCGACACTAGCGGCAGCGAAGCCGGCCGGTAACTCTCCGAGCACCTCGGCCGCCCCTTGAGGGCGACCCGCCCAGTAGAGGACCCGGGCGTAATCCAGTCGGAGTGTCGGCTCATCCGGCAGGCGACGAACCAGCCCGGCATACGCGTCGACGGCCAGGTCGTAACGCTCGGCCCAGGTGGCCAGCTCGGCATACTCACGCCAGAGGGCCAGATCGTCCCGGCTCTCGTCGACCAGCTGTCGATAGAGCGAAAGCGCTTCGTCCCAACGCCGCGTCGCAACGAGCAGCCGCGCCAGCTCGGTCCGGGTGTCACCATTGGTGCCAACCTCGAGAGCCCAACCGTAGGCGGCGATGGCGGCGTCGAGCTGGCCCAGGCGCCACAACGCCCGGGCGTGCTCGAGCCGGACGCCCCGATCCTCGGGGTAGCGAGCCAGAAAGCCCTTGATCAGACTCAGCGCGGCACGGTCTTCACCCGCTCTCGCCAGCGTGAGGTACTCGGCCCAGAAGCGCTCGGCTGGGCCCCGAGCGATCGGGCGGGGACCTACGGCTCGTGGCGGCGGAGGTAGCTCGGGGAGCGGGGGACGGATCGATGGATAGGCGAAGCCGCTCTCAGCGAAATCGAGCTCCAGCAGAAACCTCTGTGGGAAGAACCCGAAGACGAAGAGGAAGAGCAGTCCCAGGGACGCGACCGTGAGAGCCGCGAATCCCCACCAGTAGGGAAATCGAGCCTTAGCCATCCTGCTCGGCGACCATCCTCAGCAGCGCATCACGGTCTGTGGGCGCGGTGTAGACTACCGCGGCGACCTTCTCCCAGCTTTCCGTGCGAATGCGACCGACGAAACGTTCGGCGTGACTGGCGAGCGCACCGTCCAGGTAAATCTCGACACGATCGGCGCTCACGCTCATCCGGTCGCCGGAGCCTCGGCGCATCTGCGCCGCGACGTGCGCCGCGAGCTCGTCCACTCGGCTCCCATTAGTGGGCCGTAAGAGAATCAGCGAGAAGATCGGGGCGCCCAGCGCCTCGAGCTGGGGGCGCATGATATCGGTCACCCGTTCGACCTGTACGCTCTTCACCGCTTCTGCGGACTCGTCTGGCTCGTCTTCATTCGCCCCGAGCGTGATCCGGCCCCGCCGAAGCAGCGCGTTCATGCGCGAGGCCAGCTCCTCCGGGTTGAGCCCGCCTGAGATGAAATCGTCAGCCCCGAACCGTAGCGCCCGGGCCCGATCCGACGCCCGGAGATCGTAACCGCACATGATCAGGATGGGGGGTCGGCTGGCGGCGCGCCGGAGCTGGTGCATCACGTGTAGCCCGCGGTCCACCGAGCGGCGATCGACGTGCACGGTAACGACGCCGAACTCGCGCCGCGCCAGCTCCGGGAAGGCGTCGACAGCGTCCGACGTATAGAAGAGATCGAACGACTTCTCCAACCAGAGACGCAACTCGCCGGGCAGCTCTCCCGTCACGTCGAGCATCAGTACCCGCCGACGAACCTCCGGCTGCATATCGCTCGAGCGCTCTCGTCGCACCGGCTCAAAGGGCACGATGCCTTTGCCATCCTGGATGTCGAAGCTGATCGGTCCCGAAGAATCGTGGGGGCCGAGCGTCTTACGCACGACAAACTGACGCCGCCCCGAACTGCTCATCGCGACATGCAGAATCAAAGACGCCCGCTGTGAGATGAGATCGAAGGCGCTATCCAGAACGGCTGGATACTCTCCAGAGAACGTCAGCAGCGAGGTACCACCCACGCGCACCAACGTATCCACCAACAGCTCCGCTCCGTTGCTCGCCTCACGTAGCTCGACGAGTGGGCCGCAGGTATCGACCGCCAGGCGGTCGGGCCACCCCTGTGCGGACAGGAAGCCCTCCAGCTCCTCGAAAACCTCGCTCGGCTCGATGGTCCGGCGATATCGCTCCCGGAAGCCGGGCTGATAGCCCAGAAGCTCCCAACGGCCGGCCCGCAAATGGCTCTCGAGGTCGATTCCGATCGACCGGGCCAGCTCCAACACATCTTCGGGTCGGGCTTGCGTCACGTGCGCCACCCGGCTGCCCTGCCGGATCCCCTCGGCGAGGAAATGGAGCGTCGCCACCGTCTTGCCCGTACCGGGACCACCGATAAGCACGTTGAGGCCGCCCGGCGGAGGACCGCTCAGACGCTCATCGAGCACCGTGATGCCGAATGAACCGGTTCGCTCAGTCAAATTCTTACCCTCTAACGACAAAGGCACGCCGTCGGGACCGACGGCTCAGAGGGGGGGAGATCGGCGAGCTAGTCAGCAGTCCTACAAAAAAACCCACCACCCGAGCCTGGGCTCGGCAGTGGCGGGAACCAATTGCACCCTTAATAAAGCGACTTGTGTGCCAGCCCGCAAGTCAAGGCGTGACGCGTTCGCGACGCCTCCGGAGCTCGACCTGTGGCTGACACGCAACAAATTCGGCCGCGTTGGGGCTCAGCCCGGCCCTGTTGACACGTTCCCGGCCGCGACACGTAGTGTTTGAGGAGGCCCCGACCCCATCATTCCGCCTGCCCAGCACCGATTCAAACTTCGGGCTTGGCAAGCGACCGTACGGGAGATACGTGATGAGGAAAATCGTCCCCCTGATCACTGCCCTGGCTATAGCGTTCGCCGGCTGCGACGACGTGTTCGAATCGGGCGGCGACAAGGTGGCTACCGACACCTTCTCCTCCGCTGTGGAGGTGACGACTCAAGCCAGCCTACGTGTCGAGGCTGAGAACGGGGGCGTCACAGTGATCGGAGCTGCGAATGCCGATTCGGTGACGGTGGATGCCGTGCTCGAGGTTCGGGCCGGCACCGTCGAAGACGCCCAAGCCGGCCTCGCCGAGCTCGATGTCGAGATACGGACGACGGAGGACGCGGTCATCGTTAAAACCCTCCGGCCCGAGGATACAGACGGCCGGACCTTCGTGGTCGACTACGAGATCGTCGTTCCGAAAGATCTCGAGGTGCAGATCACCAACGCCAACGGCGGTATCGTGGTTGAATCGATCGAGAATACCGTGGTCATAGAAAACGCCAACGGCAGCATGGATCTGCAGGACATCATCGGCAGCTTCTTCGCCATCCTGGGCAATGGTGAAGTCGCGGCCGAGGTGGCGTTACCCGCTGACGGCACCATCGAGATCATCATCGGTAACGGCAACGTTGACCTCTTCATCCCGGTCAGCACTTCGGCGGACTTCTCGGCCACGGTCGGCAACGGCTCCATTAGCGTCGTCAACTTGACGCTCGAGAACATGGTGACGACCGACGCGAGCGTTACCGGAAGACTCGGGAGCGGAGATGGTACCATCACGCTGCAGTTGGGCAACGGCACGATCACGGCCACCGGGTTCTGACCGCGCTAGTTGGGCAGTAGGGTCACCCAGAGCGTTGAGCCTCTTTTCCGCAGCTCCGCAAGCGCGGAACTCATTGAGAGCCCAGGGGCCTCGATCCCCACGTTCTCTGCGCGATCGATATGTTGCAGATTTTCGAGGTCGACGACCTCGCCGCCAACGGTGACGCTCACCTCCTCCGCCGCGCCGATGACGGCCCGCAATGTTCCTCGATTCTGGTCATGGACCACGGGCATTGTGAACTCCGCCTGCAGCGCGTTACCCGCGCATGGCTTGAACCAGCGAGTGTGGAAGAGCACGCCGTCGCCCGCTTGTAGGAGATTCTGAGGATCGATCCCGCAGAACCCGACGCCGCCGATCGCTTCGGTGACCACCACGATCTCGACTCCGGGGCGGGCGAGCGCGCTGTCGATTTGGGCTTCGCGCAGTACACGCAACGAAGCGACGGAGCTCCGGGCCATAGCGTCGAGCTCCGCACCTCCGAATTCTTGTTCGGCTTCACGCTGCAGCGCCTGCTCGCGCTCCCGGTAACCGCTGGCGGCCGCCAGAGCATCCTGGAGCGTGAGGTCTTCCTCTTGCAGTTCGGTCTTCCAATCGCCCTCTGCCAAGCGGTCGAGCAGGAGCGCGATCGCGGGTCCGGTGCTGTAGAACCTCAATCGGAACGAAAGCGTCTGCTCTGTAATCAGTCCCTCGAGATCGCCGAGAGTCTTGTCGGCTGCTTCCAGCAGTCTGGCTCGCGAACTCTCGTCCGAGATCTCTGCCGCCAGCTGGGTCGCCCGAAGGCCGGCGTATTGCGCCAACCCTTCGTTGAGCTCAGCCATGATCTCGAACTCGGCCAGATCGGGACCGAGCCCGCGTTGGCGTCCCTCGCGCACGGCGAGGAACTCGTGCGCCAGTCGCCGCGCCTCCTCGGGCGACCCCGAAGCCAGAGCCGCCGAGAGAAGCCTACCCTCGAGGCCGAACGCGGATTCGTTGCCCTCATCGAAGATCGGATAGCGCGTCACCAGGAAGGAATTCTCACCGCGACCGAAGCGCCGGCCTGGCACACGCTGGCTAGCTTGGAAGACGTGGAATTGTTCGTGGACGGTGATCCCCAGGATGTCAGCCGTGACCAAGGAGTGCACGACGACCTGAGCCGTACCGCGTCCCTCCAGGCTCGTTGCGGTGCTCGCCGCTCCGGGCGCCGCCGCCGATCTCCAGCCGGCAACCGGCACATCCGAGATGGAGCTGAAGCCTTCCGGCAGCGGGCCCGCCCAGCCGAGTAGCAGCGTGCCCTGGTCTGGCAGCACGTAGAGGACGGGCACAGTGTCGGGGCGGAAGCCCGGCCAGATCTCGCCGCCCGCGCGGACGCCCAGGCGCTGGACCTCGTCGTAGGCCCGCACCAGGAGCGTGACGGACTCGTAGGGCGGGTCCTGCGCGCCTGCGGGCGCCGCCGCCCCCGCCAACAGCGACACTGCCAGAAGCCAGCTAGAATTCTTGTACATAAGGAATCGTCCGCTCGGGCAACTTCAGGCTGCTGTGATCCTGGAGTCCTTTGAGGCCCGAGATTCTGATTTCCGTTGAATCAGATCTCTCGGACCGCCTTCACGACCGGCTGGCGCGCGGCGCGGCGTGCCGGGAAGAAGCCGCCGATCAGGCCCATGACGACGGCGAAAATCACGCCACGGAACAGCAGATCCGGCGTGACGCGGAACGCGAACGCCACCTCGCTGAACGATTGCCAGTTGGTCGTGCTGGTGACGATGCCGTTGATCGGCAGCGAGAAGAGGCCGCCTAAAAGACCACCGAGCACCGCGATCATCGTCGCCTCGAGCAGGAACGACGACATGACGCTGAACGGTCGGAAGCCGAGCGTCAGCAGCACGGCGATCTCGGGTGATCGCGCTCCAACCGCCGCGTACATGGTATTGATGGCGCCGAAGATGGCACCGATCGCCATGATGCCGGCGATAAAGACGGCAGCGAAGTTGAGGATCTGCGAGAGCAGCGCCGACTGGCCTGCGTAGAAATCGTATTCCCTGAGCGCATCGACCTGCAATCGTGGATCGCCTTCCAGCGAGGACTTGATCGACTCGAAGGCGGAGGGGTCGTCCATCCGGAACGTGACCGTTTGGAAAACCTCGCCACGAAACGCCGGCATGAACTGCTCGTTCTCGCCCCAGATTTCCGACTCGAAGGACGAGCCTCCGGCGGCGAAGTGGCCCACTACGGTCCAGTCGCGGCTGGCGAAGTTGATCTTGTCGCCGATCCCCGTGTTCGCGAAGCGGTCGACGATGCTCTTGCCGACGAGGATCTCAGGGGCGCCTGGGTTGAGCATGCGTCCTTCGACGATCTCCACGTTCTTACGGACATCGAACGCCTCAGGGTTGATCCCCCGCGCCACCACCAGCGCTTCACCTTCGGTCAGGCGCTCGAGGCTGATCAAAACATAGACTTCGGGGCTGACCAACGGCCGGCCGTCGGGCCCGTCGGCAACGAACGGAAATGCCGCAATCGTCTGCGCCGTCCCACGACCGATCCCGCTGACCAGCTCGCTGTCCGAGCCCTTCCGCAACACGATGACGTTGTCGGTGGAGCCGGTCTCGACCAGCGCCGCACGGAAGCCGCGCGATAGTGCCATCATGGCGATGAACACCAGCACGACCAGCCCCATGCCGACCGCCGTGGTCAGCGTGGAAACCGGTCGCTGCCGAAGGCTTCTCAGGTTGTAGATCACCGGGATCTTCATCTAGCGCCTCCTCACGCCACGCGCCGCAGCGTCTGAGATATCGGCAGACGTAGCGCCTGCCACGCAGGGACGAACCCGCTGATGACCCCGAGCAGTACCGCGATGACCAGACCGACGATGGCGGTGCTCCATTTGATCTCGAAGCCCGGCAGGAAACCCGCGCCCTGGAAACCGGAGAGGTCGAACAGGAGCTTCGCGCCGGCCACGCCCAGCACACCTCCGACGACCGTAATCACGGCCGCCTCGGTCATCACCAATGCGAAGAGCAGTCTATCGGAGAACCCCAGCATCTTCAGCACCGCCTGTTCGTTGGTCCTCTCTCGCGCCGACATCATCATCGTGTTGGCAGCGACGAACAGGATCGCAAAGAACACCGCCATGCCGATGGCATTCAGCAGGAAGCCGACGTTCCCGTACATCGTGATGAAGCCCGTCTGGAACGCGCGCTCGGTCTCGGTGCGAGTGGCCGCCCGTGAGTTCTTATAGTGCTCATCGATCGTCTCTGCGACCGACGCGGCGGCTTCGGGATCGGACAGCTGCATGATGTACCAGCCCGGCTGCGCGTACTGCGACTTCTCGTACAGGTAGTCGTAGTGGAAGAAGAAGTTCTCGTCGCCGAAGCTCGGGTTGGTCGGCTCGTACACCGCGCGAATCGTGAATGGCCACTCCTCACCCGGCGAGTAGATCGTGCTACGCAAGCCGATGGTCTGATTCAAGCTCCAACCGAACCTCTCCATCAAGCCACTGCCCACGATCGCGGCGGATCGCTCCGCCAAGAACGCCTCGCGTTGCTCCGCCGGCATATCGATCTCCGGGTACATCGGCAGATAGCTCTCGGCATCGACGGCGAAGGTGGCGAAGAAGTCCTTCGGATCCCGGTATACCCCACCGAACCACGACGACCACGAGACACTGTTCACCCCCGGCACGGTCTGCAGCCACTGGTAGTAGGCTTCGGGCAGTGGAAACACGATCGAGATCGAACTGCGCGTCACCATGCGCGTCTCGCTGCCTACCTCCTTGGCATCATCGAGCGTCGTCAGCACGCTGCGCAGCGTGACGAACAGAAATAGTGCCGCCGCCACGCTCAGCATCGTCAGGATCGTGCGACGCTTGCTGCGAAACAGGTTCGCCCGGATAAGTTTCAGGTACTTCATCGCGTCAGCACCCCTTTGTCGAGGTGCATGACCGCATGACCCCGATCCGCGGCGCGCTGATCGTGGGTCACCATGACGATCGTCTTCTGGTACTCCTCGTTCAGACGCTGCAGCAGCGTGAGGATCTCCTCCGCCGACTTCGCGTCGAGGTCGCCCGTCGGCTCATCGGCCAAGATCAAGGTCGGATCGCTGACCACGGCTCGCGCGATGCCCACACGCTGCTCCTGACCACCGGAGAGCTGGCGCGGGAAGTGGTCGGCCCGGTCGGTGAGCCCCACGACGTCCAGAGCCGTCATGACATGATCGCGCCGCTCTCTCTTCGACAGGCGTGTGAGCAGCAGCGGAAGCTCCACGTTCTGATAGGCCGTCAGCACCGGCAGCAGGTTGTAAAGCTGAAAGATGAAACCCACGTGCCGCGACCTCCACGCCGCCAACTGGCGACGCGACATGGCAGCGATATTGTCGTCACCCACGACGATCTCGCCGGTCGTGGGCTTATCCAAGCCCGCGATCAAATTGAGCAGCGTCGTCTTACCGCTCCCCGACGGTCCCATCAGGGCCAGGAACTCACCTGCCTCGATGCTCAGGTTGATCCCTTCGAAGACCGGGATTTGCTGGCTGTCGCGGTAATAGACCTTCGACAGATTGCGTACCTCGAGAAGAGCCATCGCTCGGGAACTCCTTTTATCCGGTTACCACCCTGACACGTGCACCGTCCTCCAGCCCTTCCGCCCCGGCCACGACCACCTGCTCGCCGCCGCTCAGGCCGCTACGTATCTCGCGGCGGTCGCCGGTGACTGGGCCCGCTACTACCTCGCGGCGCTCGACCCGATCGCCACGCACGACCCAGACGACCTGACGTCCTGCCTCGTCGCGCACGTCCGCGGCGGGCACGAACACCG
>JBDHAI010000090.1:0-9733 GCA_039588155.1 Gemmatimonadota bacterium
ACGACAGAAAGATCGAAGCAGCTATTCGAGCGTGCCGTTCGGGTGATGGTCGAAGGCGGCAGTTCGCCCTCACGCGGCCCGGCCAACTATGGCGAGTACCCGCTGTTCATCGAACGCGGCGAGGGTGCTTACGTCTACGACGCGGACGGCAACAGGTACATCGATTGGATGATGGCCTACGGCGCTCTGCCCCTGGGTCACGCGCATCCGCGAATCGTCCACGCCGTCAACGCCGCGGCAGCGGAAGGAACGCTCTTCGCCGCTGCCACCGAAGTCGAAGTCGAGGTGGCCGAGCTCATCCAGGCCATGGTCCCCAACGCCGAACGCGTCCGCTTTGCAAACACCGGTACCGAGGCGGCTATGGCGGCGATCCGTGTGGCCCGCGGCTATAGCGGTAAGCCTCTGTTCATCAAGTTCGAGGGGCACTACCACGGCTGGTACGACGATTTCCTCGTCAACGCACACCCGCACCACATCGTCACACTCGGTCACAGGAACGACCCGATCAAGGTCGCCGAGAGCTCCGGCCTCAACCGCCGCTCGCTGGACGACACGATCGTCGTGCCCTGGAACAACCTGATGGCGCTCGAGCGCGCCCTTAGTACTTACAAAGGCCAGATCGCCGCGGTCATCAGCGAAGGCGTCATGGCCAACATGGGCGTGATTCCGCCGGAGCCCGGGTACCTGGAAGGCGTCCGCGAGCTGACCAAGGCCAACAACATCCTGTTGATCCTGGACGAGACCGTCACCGGCTTCCGCATCGCCCGGGGTGGTTGCCAGGAGCACTACGGCATCGACGCCGACATCGCCTGCTTCGGAAAGGCGCTGGGGGCCGGCCTGCCCGTCGCCGGGTTCGTAGGCCGGGCCGAGATCATGGAGGCGCTGGCCTGGGGCGGCGTGCTCCACTACGGCACGCAGAACGCCTCGCGGCTCGGGCTCTACGCCGCGCGCGCCAGCCTCAGCGAGCTGAACGCCGGCGATGGCGCCGCGTTCAAGCACACCTGGACCGTCGGCGAGCGGCTTGCCGACGGCTTGCGAACGCTGTTCCACGACACCGCGACCCCGGCCATCGTGCAGAACGTCGGCCCGATGATGCAGATCATGTTCACCGACCGGCCGAGGATCCGGGACTACCGCGAGTTCTGCGAGTATGTCGACCGCAAGAAGTACCAGCGGTTCGCACTGGAATTGTTCAAGCACGGCGTTTACATGTCGCCCTCTGCCGCACTGCACTCCGTCGCTTCGCTCGCCCACGCGGAGGGCGATGTGACCGTCACGCTCGAAGCGGCGCGAAAGGCGCTGAGCCATGTCGAAGACTGAAACGAAACCCGGTACGAAACCGCTGGCCGAGAAAGTCGCGCTCATCACTGGCGGCGCATCGGGCATCGGCCGGGCGACGGCTAAGCTTTTCGCCGAGGCCGGCGCCGCGGTGTCCGTGGTGGACCTGGACGCGCGTGGCGGCGAGGCGGTGGCGCGCCAACTCACCGGCGCGGGCGCCCGCGCGCTCTTCGTTCAGGGCGACGTCAGCTTCGCCGACGACTGCCAGCGCGCGGTCGAGCGTACCGTCGCCGCATTCGGCAGCCTCGACATCCTCTTCAACAACGCCGGCATCATCCGTCGTGCGACGGTGCTCGAGATCGACGAAGCCGAATGGGACCGCGTAATGGCCGTCAACCTGAAGTCGGTCTACCTCATGTCGAGACACGCCATCCCGGTGATGGCCGATGCGCGCGGCGGCGCCATCATCAACAGCGGATCCGGCTGGGGGCTGGCGGGCGGCCGGCGCGCGGCGTCCTACTGCGCCTCCAAAGGCGCGGTCGTTCTCTTGACCAAGGCGATGGCGCTCGATCACGGCAGTCAGAACATTCGCGTCAACTGCATCTGTCCCGGTGACACCGACACGCCGATGTTACGCGAAGAAGCGGCCCAACTCGGCGAGCCCATCGATGGATTCCTGGCGGGAGCGGCGGAGCGCCCGCTCTCCCGCCTGATCGAGCCTGAGGACATCGCTCAGGCCGTGCTCTACCTGGCGAGCGACGCGGCGGCGGCGGTCACGGGTACGACGCTCGTGGTCGATGGCGGCGGCCTGGCCGGATCCGGATAAGGAGTCCACGTGCACACACTGAGAGATAAGCGGGTTCTGATCACCGGCGGCGCCAGCGGCATCGGTGAGGCCACGGCGAAGCGATTCCTCGGGGACGGCGCGCGAGTCGTCGTACTCGACAGGGACGCCGCCGCGCTCGAGCGCACTCAGCTGGAGCTTCCCGAGTTGACCGGCGTGATCCGCGCCGACGTCTCCGACCCGGGCCAGGTGTCACGCGCCTTCGAGGAGCTCGACGCTATGCTGGGCGGTCTCGATGTACTGATCAACAACGCGGGGATCAGCATCCGTCACGCGTTCCTGGAGATTACGCCGGCGGAATGGCGCGATGTGATGGACGTGAACCTGCACGGCGTCTTCTACGTGGCCCAGCAGGCCGCGCAGCGGATGACAGGGAACGGTGGGGTGATCCTCAACATGGGCTCAACCAACGCGCTCGTGGGCCACCGCTATTACGCCGACTACAACGCCTCGAAGGCGGGCGTAGTGGAGCTCACGCGCTCGATGGCGCTGGAGCTCGCGCCGAAGGTCCGCGTCAACGCCGTCTGCCCGGGCTACATCATGACTCCGATGCAGGAAGCGGAATACACTCCCGACATGATCGAGGAAGTGAACAAGAAGATCCCGCTCAAACGACACGGCCGCCCCGAGGAAGTGGCGGCGCTTTTCGCCTTCCTCGCCTCGGACGATGCGGCCTACATCACTGGGCAGGTTTACGTAATTGACGGTGGCGAGCTCGCAGGGGGCTTGGCCAGTCGGTAGCGAGACTCCCATCCTGCACGTTGCGGAATTTTGACTCGCACAGCTGCTTGAAGCGGTTCAAGATGTTTGCCGTGGCCCGGTTGTGCACACCTTCCCAGACTCTGTTGATCAGGTGACGCTTAGGCCAGTCTTCCCTGCCGTAGAAGTTGAACCCCACCCCGAAGAAGACCTGGGTTTGATCTGTTTCACCCCGCACTGCGATCGATGACCGCACATAGATGTAGAAGATCCCGATCGGGTAGCCGCCGCTGCACTCGTACAGTAAGTAGCGGGCGTTGTCGAAGGACGGGTCCGGCGCTTCCTGAAATCTGATCTTGTCGATCTGGAAGAGCGGAATGAAATCGAGCCCCAGGAACCCGCTCTTCAGGCCGAAGAGCGACTTCCGCTTGTTGAGCAGGAAGAAGCGCACGCGGTCGAGCTTGTCGGCTTCGAGGTCCGGCGTGGCTAATCGGTTGGGCCAGCAAAGCGAGCCCGAATCCCAACCCATGAGCTCCTGGAACACGAAGCTCACGGGTGCGTTCACACCGATCTGATGTTCGTTCAGCACCGCGTACTTCGTGACGCTTACACGGAGGCGTTGCAGTATCCGCTGGGTGTTGTCTTCTCTCTCTGCGCGGGTCGCGTACTCGACCAGCGTCGGGATGGCCGGCTTGTTCAGCAAAAAGAACCCGATGTCGGACAGCAGCCCCTGGCTCTCGGTCGGAGGCCCCTGCAGCCTGGTCTGTTCTCCCGTGTCCTTTGGCTGTCTCGACACTTAGTTCCCTTCTAAGTCCGTAAAGCGTCCACGCTCAGCGGTTCGCACCACTACGGTGCGCGCTGCGTGCTCTCGACCGTCGCCATCCCGATCCCGTACTCAGCGACCCTGCGGATCTGCTCGAAGTGCTCCGCTGGGATGCTCCTGTAGGTCCCCCAAAGCGAGACGAGACCCGAGCCCGGCGGTCCGCCGTAGCTCTTTACCCAGGCCGACGCTCCACCGTTCTCGTCCAACGCGAGCACCGCGCTGATCTGGGAGACATCGACCCCGGACGCGCTCACCCACCAATCGTCGAATCCCCAGCGCCGACCTTCCGGGGTCGGGCTAGCCGCGTACTGGTCGATGTCGTAGCGCTCGTAATCCACGCCCAGCAATGCGCCCGGCCGCTCGCGGCTGATGCCCGTCACCCTGCCCTCCGCATCTCGATCCAAGAACAGAGGCGGCAAACCCAGCCAGACGACCTTGCCGCCGGCCTCCAGGTAGCGCCGTGCCAGCACCGTATCCGCCGCAACCGGCGCCACGCTGGGGGGAAGATCGTCCATCGCGAACACGACGACACTGCCCGGACCGCCGGTCACCGACGCCGCCATCAATTCGGCGAGCTGGACTCTGTCGAGCACCTCGTAACCCCAGGCCTCGAAATAGTCACGCACGTCCTCATGGGACGCCAGCGTGTTGAAGGGCAGCCGCTCCTCGTCCCAATAGACGGCGCGTCGCGGGGGCGGGCCACTCACGAGACGCACCGAATACAACTTCCCATCGTCAGACCCCACGTAGATACGATCGTCATATAGAACCGGCGAGGACATCACCGGCCCGCCCAACCTCAGCTCCCAGGCCACTGAGCCGGTCGCTACATCCAGAGCGAGCAGGCGCCGGCTGTGAACGCCGACGTAGAGGCTGGACCCGGAGACGCTCGGTGAGCTGAACACCCGCTCGTCGGTGGCGAAGCGCCAGATCTCCTCACCCGACTTCATGTCCACCGCGTGCAGGAACAGCCCATCCGAGGTCCCGACGAAGACCGAGCCCTCGTAAAGCGCCGGAGACGAGATCACCCACGGCGTCGTGTTGTCGTGTCGCCAACGCAACTCGCCGGACGTTGCGTCGACGGCGTAGAGCTTACCATCCCGAGAGCCGAAATAGACGACGCCGTCAGCTACCGCCGGTGATGACTGGATCGTCTTGCGATCGAATCCGAACTCAGCCGAGCTGAACGACGCCCCTTCCGTCTCGAACTTCCATCGCCGCTCGCCCGACTCCAGCGCGATCGCGTAGAGGAAACCGTCGGCGCTGCCGACGTATACGACGCCGTTGGCCACCGCCGGCGACGCGCGGACGCGCCCCTCGGTAGCTACGCGCCAGCGCTCGACCCCCGATTCCGCCTCGAAGGCAATCACGTGGCCGTCACCCGAACCGACGATCACGAGCCCGCCGACAACCGCTGGCGACGAGGTGAAGTAGTCCCAACCTTCGTGACCCCATTCCCAGGGATAGTCGTTCCCGGTCTCGACTCGCCATTTCAGGCGGCCATTCCCGCGATCGAGAGCATAGAACACGTTGGCTCGATCACCGAAGTAGACGAGATTCCCATCCGCCGCCGGAGAGGATTGGATCGGACTGCCGGCCTCAAACCGCCAGCGCTCTTCCCCGCTCTCTCGATCGATGGCATAGAAGTGCCCATCCCCGCTCCCGATATAGACGAGGACGGAATCCACCAACGGAGATCCACGAATCGGACCCTCCGTTCGGAAAGACCATTCGATCAGTCCCTGACCGGCATCGCCGACGCCAGCGTACACGCCCTGGTGATGCGGCCCGGCCCGGAACATCCCGCTCGACCCCGAGCCAGCGGGCTCCGCGCACGCAGCGAACGATCCTGCCAGGACGACGACGGCGAAAACCTGCGCCCTGCCTCTCATTGGTCTTACCCTCACTGTCCGGACAACGGGCCGTGCTGTGCGCCCACAGCCAGCCGGTCTCTGAGATCCTCATCGGGGCTGGTAAGACAACCACACGTCGGGGCGATAAGGTGCTGTAACCAACGTCAGAACACAACCGGACTATAGCCCTGGACCCGATAGCCCGGGCTGTTGTAGGTTGGTGCCTTCGATTACCAGTTGCAACGTCGAAATCCTCGCTGTCGCCTGGAAGGAGCACGAATGGGATCGGGACCCATCTTTACAGACTTGATCGGCGTGATGGCTGTCATCACGATGATCCCAGTCTTCTTCGTCTGGCTGGAGAAGAAGGCGAAGTGGAAGATCTTCGACATCCTGCCGGCCATCATCTGGATCTTCCTGACGCCCATTTTCCTGAGCAACCTCAACATCATCCCCGGTGTCCCCAGCGTTATCCCAAGGTCAACACCCATATACACCACATTTCGCACGTTCGCCGTCCCGATGTTCATCGTGCTCATGCTCCTCGACATCAACATTAAAGAGGTGATCAAGGTGGCCTGGCGCGGGGCCGGCGTGATGGTGCTGGGGACCTTCGGGATCGTCATCGGGGCGGTCCTCTCTTTTTGGATGTTCCGTAGCGGTCTGCCGCCGGATACCTGGCGCGGCTACGGAGCGCTGGCCGGCAGTTGGATCGGCGGCACGGGCAACCTGGCCGCCGTGGCCGAGAGCCTCGATACGCCGGGCGAGATGGTGGGGATGGTCGTGCTGGTGGACAACTTCGTGTACGTGGTCTACTTCCCCATCATCCTGACCTGTAAGAAGTGGGCGAAAAGCTTCAACCGCTGGTCCGGCGTATCTCAGGCGCAGCTCGACCATTTCGCCGAAGCGACGGCGGGGGTCGAGCAGAAGAGCCACGAGGTTCACTTCACGGACCTGCTCACCCTCGTGGGCTGGTCCTTTGCCGCGGTGCTCGCGGCCAACTGGCTGGCCGGCTACTTCCCGGAGATCGGTCGAGTGCTGACGGAGCGGACGTGGGCGATCCTGCTGGTGACGACGATCGGGATCGGGATGTCGGCGACGGCGCTCCGAAAGGTGCCCGGCACCATGCCGCTCGCCATGATGCTCACTTACATCTACATGACGATGATGGGGGCGCAGGCAGACCTGAGTAAGATCGGGGGCGCCCAGTGGTTCCTTGCGGCGGGCTTCATCTGTATCGCCGTCCACTTCGTATTCATCATCTTCGGCGCGAAGCTGTTCCGCATCGATGTGAGCATGGCGGCGGTCTCGAGTGTCTCCGCGGTAGGCGGTGCGGCATCGGCACCGGTCGCGGCGGCCTACCACCGGGAAGAGCTGGTCCCGATCTCCATCATGTTGGCGCTGCTGGGTTACGCCTTAGGCAACTACTTGGGCGTCGCGACGGCGTTCTTCTGCAGCCTGCTGGTCTGACGCGCACGACGGTCGGGCACGGCACAGAGCCGGGAACCCACATGGGTTCGCGACTGGGAGGGCGCGGCACAGAACCCTCGCTTCATGTCGCGCGGATAGGGCAGAGATCCGGGACGGGCCGAGGCGCTCCAAATGTCCGCTCGGGGCTCTGTGCCGCGCCCTCCCTATCGCGACTAACCAGCCAGCGGTAACACCCTTGCCCATCCGCCCCCACATGCGCATAGTCGCGCGAGATGAAGCGACACGTCTTGCCCGGCACCCTTTGCCCCGCCCGGCTAGGATAGGCGAACGGTAACATGTCCCAGCGCCGGCGACCGCGAGTTCTCGCCTACGCGGCCGGGCTGGCGGCGTTGTCAGCGGTCCTGGGGGCCAGCACGATCATCGTTTTGCAACCGCACTGGTTTATCCGAATCCTCGCCGCGCGATCGCCGAGCGTGGTGTACTTCGTCGATACAGACGAGCCCGTCGTAGCACTCACCATCGATGACGGGCCCGACGGAGCCACGACACCCGCGATCCTTCATGTCCTCGAGTCTTACGAAGCGCACGCCACGTTCTTTCTCATCAGCGAGCGAGTGGCCGCGAACGAAGGTATCACCCGCGACCTGGTCGAACGCGGCCATGAGCTGGGGAACCACATGACCAGGGACGAGCCCAGCGTGCGGCTGCCTCCGTCCGAGTTCGAGCGCTCGCTGCTGGAAGCTCATGCGGTGCTGGCGCGCTTCGCACCGCTCCGCTGGCTGCGACCGGGATCCGGCTGGTACAACGGCGACATGCACTCGATCGCCGCGCTGAACGGCTATCGCATCGCGCTTGGATCGATTTACCCCTATGATGCGCAGATTCCGTCGGTTCGGTTCGCCGCCTGGCACATCCTCCGTAACGTGCGACCGGGCGCGGTGATCGCTCTCCACGACGGCGGCGCGCGGGGACATCGCACCGTCGAGACCCTGCGCCGCGTCCTGCCGGCTCTGAGGCAACGTGGTTATCGGGTCGTGACGCTGTCGGAAGCATGGAGTTATCGATGATAAGACGCACAATTGATGAAAGACACGCCTTTCAGGACTACTACCCGGACGATGTGGCTCACTGCTACGGCTGCGGGCGTCTCAACGAGAACGGTCACCAGCTCAAGAGTTACTGGGAAGGCGAGGAGACGGTGGCGCGTTTCAGTCCGGAGCCGCACCATACGGCGATTCCTGGATACGTCTACGGCGGGCTGATCGCCTCGCTCATCGATTGCCACGGTACCGGCACAGCCGCGGCGGCGGTGGCGCGCCGGGCTGGGTGGAATCCTGCAAACGATCCCGTCCCGCCCGGCGAGATGCCGCGTTTCGTCACGGCTTCTCTGCAGGTCGACTACTTGCGGCCGACGCCGCTCGGCCCAGAGCTGGAGGTCCGCGCCACGGTCAAGGAGGCGACGGATCGCAAGGTGATCGTCGAGGCGACGTTGTCCGCTGAAGGACAAATTACCGCCCGCGGTACCGTCATCGCCGTACGGATGCCGGGGGGAATGGCTAGGTGAGGGTGGCCTACAATCGGAGAGGTCGATGAAACCCAATACGCGCGTTTCGTTCGCCGTCGTCTGGATACTTTTGCTGGCGATCGCGCAGGCCTGCGCGCCGGAGACCGCAGAACCGCCCAAGATCGACACTCTGACGGAACCGCAGCGCCTGACCGGACTCGACAGCCTGATCCCCGAGCTCATGGACAGCGGTGCGGTGACCGGCCTCTCGATGGCGATCGCGGGCGAGGGCGGGACCGTCTGGGCCCGCGGGTTCGGGGTCCGTAGCGCCGAGACCGGGGAGCCCGTGGACGAGAACACCGTATTCGAGGCGGCATCGCTCTCGAAGCCGGTCTTCGCCTATGCCGTTCTGCAGCTGGTCGACGAAGGCATCATCGACCTCGATACGCCGCTACACGAGTACTGGGACTACGAGTTCGTCCCTGGTGACGAGCGCTACAAGCTGATAACGGCCCGCATGGTCCTGACGCACAGCCCAGGCTTTCCCAACTGGCGCCCGGACGAGGGCGAGCTGACCATCGACCTCGAGCCCGGCAGCGAATTCAGCTACTCCGGCGAGGGCTTCGGTTACCTGCAGCTGACGGTCATGCAGATCACCAGCGAACCGCTCCAGGAGTTCGTGGAGAAACGGGTGTTCGAGCCCCTCAGTATGACAAACAGCTCCTACATCTGGGAGGAGGACGGGGGCACGCCGCCGCGACGCTCCACACCACCGCGACGGACTTCGCCCGCTTCCTGACCGCGTCGCTGAACGGCACGCTTCTGAGTGACAGCACGGCGGCCGCCATGCTGACGCCGCAGATCGACGTGGACACCGGCGTCACCTGGGGCCTGGGCATTGGGCTCCAGGACAACGAGCTCGGCCGCGGGGCCTGGCACTGGGGCGACAACTTCGGCTACAAGGCTTACACGCTCGCCTACCCGGAGCGCGGAGTCGGCATCATCTGGTTCACGAACAGCCAGAACGGTCACGCGATCCTGGCTTCGCTCCTCGATCACACCGTGGGCGGTGAACACCCGGCCGTCGCCTGGCTGGACTACGAGCAGTACAACTCCCCAAGGCGAGCCACGCGAGAGGCGCTCTGGGAGACCATCGAGGCCAACGGCGTCGAGGCGGGAATCGAAGCTTACCACGAGCTGAAACGCACCCAACCGCCCGAAGCGTTCGACGAGTTCGTGCTGAACACGCTGGGCTATCGTCTCCTTCGCGCCGAGCGCTTCGATGACGCGATTGCGATCTT
>JBDHAI010000091.1:0-9464 GCA_039588155.1 Gemmatimonadota bacterium
GCCGAAGCCGTGTTTGACTGGGAAGTGGAAGCCGCAGCCGAGGAGGAGCCAGCCCGACCGGTGGAAGCGGAGCCGATCGAGTTCGAAGCGGAGGCGCTTGCCGAGTCGGAGCCTGACGAGGCGGCGGAAATCGAGCCGACGGCCTTCGAAGCCGAGCTCGTTCCCGACGTATGGGAATCCGCCGGCGAGATTACGGTGGACGAGCCAACTGAGACCGTGGCTGAGGAAGTGCCGGCTGACTTTACCGCATCAGAGTGGGTCGCGGACTTCGCGCCGCCGGAACCGCCGGCCGTGAGTGAGGAAATCGCCGAGCCGGGCGAGACGCCGGCGACGATCGAACAATACCTGACCCGTATTCTCTCTTTCGCTCCCGAGGCAGCCGAGATCGAAGAGAGCCCTGTGGATAGCGCGCCCGAGCCGTCGTCGGCGAGCGACGAGGGCGGTTCGGACGATCTCGAGCAGTTCCAGGAGTGGTTGAGAAGCCTCAAGCGTTGAGGATCGGCGTCCTCAACGGTCCCAATCTGAATCTCTTAGGGCAACGCGAGCCAGAGAAGTATGGCGACGAGCAGCTCGACGATATCAATCGTCGCCTGATCGTTGCTGCTGCCCGGCTCGGAGTCGCAGCCGATTTCTTTCAGTCCAACATCGAGGGCGAACTCGTCGAGTGGCTCCAGGCAGCGGCCAGGCGTTTTGACGGCCTGTTGGTCAATGCAGCGGGATACACTCATACCAGTGTAGCCATCAGAGACGCGCTGAAGGCCATTGGGCTGCCGTTCGTCGAGGTGCATCTGACCAACGTGTACGCTCGCGAGCCTTTTAGGCACCACTCCTACCTCTCAGACATCGCGGTCGGCCTGGTGGCCGGGTTCGGCGGCGACAGCTACGTCCTCGCTTTGGAGGGGCTGGTCGCGTACCTTCGTCGTCCATGAGCGAGAGTCCCGCCGCGTTGCGGCTCGCCCGGGCCCGATCTCGGATGACCGAGCTTGGGCTCAGCGGCTTTTTGGTGTCCCACCTGCCGAACGTGCTCTACTTGACCGGGTTCAGCGGCTCGAACGGTTGGCTGCTGTTCGGTGAGAGCCTGACGCTCTTCTTCACAGATGGTCGTTACGAGCGGCAGGCCGCGGAAGAGTTGGCGGGCGACGTAGACTTCGAGGTCGTGATCAAACGCGAGGGCGTTCTCGATGAGCTCGCCCGGCGCGCGGATGAGGCCTTCGGGAACCGGCGAGTAGGCTTTGAAGGCCAACGGCTCGTGTACGGCGATTGGGAGCGTCTTGGCGAGAAAGCGCAGTCTGTCGATTGGGAATCGGCGAAGGACATCGTGGAAGCCCTTAGAGCGGTCAAGAGTGATGGCGAGATCGCGGCGATCGGGAGAGCTGTGGAGATCGCCACGGAGGCTCTTCGCCAGACGCTTCCGCTCGTTGAGCCGGGAGTGCGCGAGAACGACATCTCGGCGGAGATCGATTACCGAATCAGCCGGCTGGGAGCGGAGGGGCCCGCCTTCGAGACCATCGTGGCGAGCGGCCCTCGCTCTGCTCTACCGCACGCGTCAGCAAGCGAGCGGGCGGTCAAGGAGGGGGATCTCCTGCTTTGCGACTTCGGTGCTCGTTGGCAGGGTTACTGTTCAGACCTCACCCGGACCTTCGTGGTCGGTGAGCCCGACACTCGGCAGGAGGAGGTTTACCGCCTCGTGCTGGCTGCCCGGCGCCAGGCCCTGGCGGCACTGCAGGAAGGGGCCAGCGGCGCCGACGTGGACTCGGCCAGCCGGGGGGTATTCGAGAGAGAGGATCTGGCGAGCAATTTTCCCCACAGTACTGGGCACGGTCTGGGCCTAGAGGTGCATGAAGCGCCCCGGCTCAGCCGGCGGGCCGATGAGCGGCTGCAAGCGAACATGGTTGTTACAGTGGAGCCTGGCCTCTACTTTCCAGGCTGGGGCGGTGTGCGGATCGAGGACGATGTGGTGGTCACCGCAGGTGAGCCCCGGGTTCTGACAGGCCTTGATAGAGACGAGCTTCTGGGTCTGCCTCTATAGCGTTTGCGGTTAGCGGGAGATTAAGGGCCCCTTCCACTCTATATCGAGCCCAGAGATGGCATCGACGGCAGATTTCCGTAACGGTATGGTCATCCAACTTGAAGGCGAGTTGTACGCCATCACCTATTTTCAACACGTCAAGCCGGGCAAAGGCGGCGCGTTCGTTCGCACCAAGCTGAAGAAAGTGCTTACCGGTGGCGTAGTCGAGAAAACGTTCAGAGCCGGCGAAAAGGTGGATGAGGTTCGTTTGGTGAGAAAGCCGGTGCATTTCAGCTATACCGATGGTCAGTTTTATTATTTCATGGATGAAGAGACATACGAGCTCATCCCGTTACCGGCGGAGACGATCGGCGAAGACCAGCTGGCCTACTTAAAGGAGAACATGGTCTGCGAGGCCCTTACGCGTGACAGCCAGCCGATCTCCGTAGAGCTACCTTTCTTCGTCGAACTCGAAGTGAACGAGACCGAGCCTGGATTGCGCGGCGACACCGCGCAGGGTGGCACGAAACCGGCCAAGCTGGAGACAGGTGCAATTGTGCAGGTGCCTCTCTTCATCGAGATCGGTGACGTGGTCAAAGTTGATAGGCGCGAAGCCAAATACCTGGAGCGCGTCAGCTCATGATCGACCTCGCTTTCTTGAAACGACTCATCGAGACTGTCGAGTCCAGCGACATCGACACCCTCGAGATCTCGCGCTGGGCTACGAAGATCCGCATCTCGAAGAGCCCGTCGGTTCTGTTAGGTGGCAATGCGGTGAGCCCCGGATCGGTCACGGTCGCCGCTGGCTCTAACGCCGCCACTACTCCCAGCGCCGCCCCGGCCTCGCCGGACACGGGCGCGGAGGCGCCGGCGGCGGTCCCCGGAGCCGATACGGCGGGATCGGTCGAGGTGACCTCACCGATGGTCGGGACGTTTTACCGGTCGCCGGCCCCGGACGCGGATCCCTACGTCGAAGTGGGCAGTCGGGTGTCTGTGGGCCAGACGCTGTGCATCCTCGAAGCGATGAAGCTGATGAACGAGCTGGAGGCCGAAGTCGGCGGCGTCATCAAGGAAATCGCGGTCGACAACGCCGAGCCGGTGGAATACGGTCAGGTCTTGTTCCGAATCCTGCCTGACTGACCCGAGGGTTGAGCCTTGTTCCAGAAAGTCTTGATCGCTAACCGCGGCGAGATCGCGCTCCGCGTGATCAGAGCCTGTCGCGAACTGGGCGTACGGACGGTTGTGGTACACTCGGAAGCTGATCGGGACTCGCTGCACGTTCGCTTTGCCGATGAGGACATCTGTATCGGCCCACCGCAGCCGCAAGCCAGCTACCTGAACATCCCACGCATCATCGCAGCGGCTGAGATCACGGGCGCCGACGCCATTCACCCTGGCTATGGTTTCCTGGCCGAGAACGCGGAGTTCGCCGAGATCTGCGAGGCCTCGAACATCACGTTTGTCGGGCCGACGGCGGAGCAGATTCGGTTGATGGGTGACAAGGTCACGGCCCGCCGAACGATGACCGAGGCGGGCGTGCCGGTCATCCCGGGGACCGAGGAAGCGGTGGTCGATAGCCGCCTGGGCCGCAAACTGGCGGAGGAGATCGGTTTCCCGGTCATGATCAAGGCCTCGGCCGGCGGCGGTGGAAAGGGGATGCGAATCGCCCGCTCCCCGGAGGAATTCGAGCGATTGTTCGCCACCGCGAAAGCGGAGGCGGAGGCGGCCTTCGGCAATGGTTCCCTGTATGTCGAGAAACTGCTGGAGGGTGCGCGGCACGTCGAGTTCCAGGTCTTGGGAGATCGGTACAACCGCGTCGTCCATCTGGGCGAGCGCGATTGCTCGATTCAGAGGCGACACCAGAAACTGATCGAGGAGGCACCCAGCCCGGCCCTCACACCGGAGCTGCGTCGCGAGATGGGCGCGGCGGCCGTGCGCGGAGTCGCGGCCATCGGTTACGTGGGTGCCGGAACCGTCGAGTTTCTCTTGGAACCCAACGGGCACTACTACTTCCTGGAGATGAACACGCGCATCCAGGTCGAACACCCCGTGACGGAGGAAGTCACGGGCTACGATTTGTTGAAGGAGCAGCTGAGGATCGCCGCCGGGGAGAAGCTGTCTCTCCCTTCGGACATCGAGTTGCGCGGACACGCCATCGAGTGCCGCATCAACGCGGAGGACCCGAATCACAACTTCAGACCGAACCCGGGGACGATTACCACGTTCCACCCGCCGGGCGGTTTCGGCATACGGGTCGATACGCATGTGTACAGTGGCTATACGGTTCCGCCCTACTACGACTCCCTGATCGCCAAGTTGATCGTCCACGCGCTTACGCGGGACGAAGCGATCGAGAGGGCGCGACTCGCCTTGGAGATGTTCGTGGTCGAGGGTGTGGCAACGACCATCCCGTTTTTGCATTCGGTGTTGGGTCATCCGGACTTCCGGGCCGGCCAAGTCGACACCCAATTCCTCGAGCGCTTCAACGAATCGGAGCCGAAGAGCGTCAAAGCGCGATGAAGCTCGGTCCGCTCAGCACCTGGTCACTCGAGTTAACTCAGCGTGCTAGTGCGAGAGGTGGAGTGTCGAAGAGCAAGTGATGAGGTGTGGAGATGGGTAAGCGGGGTGAGGATCGAACTCAGCACATACTGATTGGCCTCGGCCTGCTTGCCGTCAGCGCCTTCACTCTCCTCAGCTTGGTGCCGCTGGGTGTCTTTGGCACAGGACTGAGCGATCTCTTCCCTTCAGGGAACGTGGTGGGGCCGGTGGGCTCCGCTGTCTCCGCCGCACTCGTAGGTACCTTCGGAGTCAGCGCCGCTGTGGTCCCCCTGTTGCCGATTGTCTGGGCTGTAGGGGTACTAGGAGCACTTGATCGCCGCGAGTCCCTTCGCTGGACTGCATTCTTCGCCGCGCTGCTCGTTATTGTGCCGCCGCTTCTGGCGTCGTTCTCTCACCCGACGGCCGGTGGAAGCACTTGGCTTGCGGGCGAGTTCGGCCGCTGGGCCGGCGGCTTGCTCTCCTCGGCTGTCGGTTGGCTCGGTGCGGGCTTTCTCTTGACCCTTCTCTTTGTCGCCGCTGTCATAGGTATCCTCGGGCTGGGTCCGATCCGGGCCGTGACCCAGGGCGCAGCCACTTTCAGGGCGGGCGCCCAGAAGTTGGGCAAAGCGGTCGATGCGGTAGGTCGGGCCGGGGGCGTTCTCGTAGCATGGACGAGGACAGCGTCGCGCTTCATCGGTCGGGGCATCGACTGGCTGGGTGAACACGTGACCCGGCGGACCTCGGGTGGGGCTCTCTCGCGAATTGGTTCGGGAGACGCTGACGTCGCCGCTGCAGCCGAGGTGCAGGTGCCGGCTGAAGCAGCGCAACCGCGCAAGAAGGGTGAGAAGAAGAAGCCGCGCGGTGTCGTAACGGCTGTCGGCGAGCTGCTGGCCGAGCAGCTGCCACGGCTCGATTTTCTTTCGCCACCTCCTCAGAAAGTGTACTCGGTCAGCGAGAGCGCGCTCGATGATCTTGGCAAAACTCTGGTCGAGACGCTGCGAACTTTCAAGGTCGAGGGGACGATCGCGGGACGCACGACCGGCCCGGTCGTCACCCAGTTCGAGGTCGTTCCGGCCTCAGGCGTGAAAGTCGGCAAGATCGCGGCCCTCGCCGACGACCTGGCCCTCGCGCTCAAAGCGGAGTCGGTGCGCATCATCGCTCCCATCCCCGGTAAGGGCGCTGTCGGCGTAGAGGTGCCTAACCCGGAACGGAAGATCGTGTATATCAGGGAGATCCTCGAGTCGGACGCCTATAGAACCAGCCGGGCCCAACTGCCGCTCGCGCTCGGCGACGATGTCCGGGGCCGATCGGATGTCTACGATCTTGCCCAAATGCCCCATCTGTTGATCGCCGGCGTCACGGGGTCGGGGAAATCGGTATGCATCAACGCGATCATCACCAGCCTCATATATAAGTACACACCGGAACAGCTGCGGCTGCTGCTCATCGACCCGAAGATGGTGGAGTTGGGCGGCTACAACGTGCTGCCGCACCTGCGTCACAAAGTGGTGACCGACAATAACGACGCGGCCACGGTTCTCAAGTGGTTGGTCTACGAGATGGAACGCCGATATGGTTGGCTGTCGGCCAATGGGTGCCGCAATCTGCGAGAATACAATCGACGTGTAGCGAAGGGCTCGGCCATCCGGGCGCCGGACTCCGAGGGCGGTGATGAGGTGGACGAGCCTGAGATCTTGCCTTACGTCGTACTGGTCGTCGATGAGCTTGCCGACTTGATGATGACCGTGCAGAACGAGGTCGAGCGGCCGTTGGCCTACCTGGCACAGAAGGCGAGGGCGACGGGTATACACTTGGTAGTCGCGACGCAGCGGCCCTCCGTCAATGTGATCACCGGGTTGATCAAGGCGAATTTCCCGTGCCGAATCGCCTTTCGCGTGGCGTCGAAGGTGGACAGCCGCACGATCATCGATCAAAACGGTGCGGAGACGCTCCTGGGTAACGGCGACATGTTGTTCTTGCCGCCAGGCCAGGCCGAGCCGGTGCGTATCCAGGGAACCTTCGTAGCGACCGAGGACACCGAGCGGCTGATGGATTGGTATCGGGCCAAGGCCGAGGCAGAAGCCGCAGCCATCGCGTCGGAGGAAGACATCCTGGAGTTCGTGCACGAGCGCGAGGTGGAGGAAGCGGAGCTCGAGATGGGTCAGGAAGAGCTGGAGGACCGCGACCCGCTCTTCCGACGCGCGGCGGAGGTTGTGGTGCAGCAGCAGCAAGGTTCGACCAGCCTGCTACAGCGGCGCTTGAAAATCGGCTACGGCAGAGCGGCGCGGATCGTCGATCAACTCGAGTTCGCGGGGATCGTAGGCCCGCCCGAAGGGTCGAAACCACGAGAGGTATTGGTTACTCTTCAAGACGTGGACAGAATTTGCTCGCCGAGCGGGCATCAGAACTGATACGAGTGTGACAATGAACGAGCTTTCTTTCCTTTTGGCGTTGATCTCTCTGACGGGCGCGCCGGGCCAGGTCCAGCAGGATGCGGAAGAGATTTTGGCCAAGGCCTCTGTGGCTTACGAAAAAGCGACCACGCTGCGTTCGGAGTTCGTGCAGAAGATCGACATCCGGGCACTGGAGCGTCAGAAGCAAGGCCGCGGTGTCGTCTATCAGAAAAAGCCCAACTATTTCCTGATGAAGTTCGAGGAACCGAAGGGTGACGTGGTCGTCGCCGACGGGACGTACTTCTGGATGTATTACCCCAGTGCTCAGCCGGACCAGGTCATCCGTACGGCGATCAGCGCGACAACCGAAGGCGCCACGCTAGGCGGCCAGTTCCTCGATAGCCCGGCCGAACGCTACGTGGCTACGTATGTCGAGAAGCAAACCGTAAATGACAGGCCAGCTCATCTCATCTCGCTCATTCCCAAATTCGAGGCGCCCTACACTTTAGTGCGCGTCTGGATCGACGCCGAGGATTACCTCGTGCGACAGTTCGAGGTCTATGAAGAGAACGAAACGATCCGAACCATCACGCTGCACAACGTGCAGGCGGGTGTAGACCTGCCCAACGACCTCTTCAGCTTCACACCGCCGCCGGGCGTCGAGGTGTTCACGCGGTGAAGTTCTGCATCATAACGCTCGGTTGCGACAAGAACACGGTCGATTCTGAGCGGATGGTGGCCACGCTGGTGGCCCACGGGGCGGCATATACTTCGGAACCGTCGGAAGCAGAAGTTTTGCTGGTCAACACCTGCGCGTTCATCGACGCCGCGAAAGAGGAGTCGATCGACACACTACTCGCGGCGGCGAAGCTCAAAGACTCAGGTCGGCTCCGGGCTCTCGTCGCGGTGGGCTGCATGGTGGAACGATATCGGAGCGAGCTGCAGAGCTCGATACCGGAAGTCGACCTCTTCATCGGAACCCAGGACCTTCCCGAACTGGTGCCGAAACTGGTGATGCGTGGGCTGCTGGATGGCCGCGTGCACAAACACCCGGGTTCGCGGTTGCCGGTCGGTGGCTTGCGCCACGTCTCCTACTTGAAAGTGAGCGAAGGCTGCGACCACGGCTGCGCCTTTTGCGCGATTCCACTATGGCGCGGCAAACACCGCTCGTTCAGACCGGAAGCCCTGGTGCAGGAAGCCCGAGCTCTGGAGGCCCGGGGCGTCGTCGAGCTCAACCTCGTGGCCCAGGACCTCGCCCACTACGGCCGCGACCTCAGAGGGCACGGGGATCACGGGGATCACGGGGCGAGCCTGCAGCGGCTGCTGGAAGGGCTGTTGGAAGCCACCGAGATTCCCTGGTTTCGATTGCTGTACATCTATTCGGCAGGCTTGCAGCCGTCGCTGGTCGAGCTGATCGCTCGCGAGGAACGCATCTTGTCCTACATCGACATGCCGATCCAGCATGCCAGTGTGCACATGCTCGAGAGCATGCGCCGGCCGGAGCGTCCCGACCGCTTGCGCGACAAGATCGGCTGGCTGCGATCCGAGATTCCCGACTTGACGTTGCGGACAACGGTCGTCGTCGGGTTCCCAGGCGAAACCGAGGAGGACTTCGAGGCGCTGGTGGATTTCGTGAGTGATATCGAGTTCGAGCATCTAGGCGCCTTTGCCTTTTCTCCGCAGCCGGGCACGCTGGGCGCCGAGTTGCCGGATGCCGTTCCGGATTCCGTGAAGCATGAGCGCCTCGAGATCGTGAACGAGCTTCAGCGTTCCATCGTCGCGGCACGCGGCCGAAAGCTGATCGGTCAGCGCTTCGAGGCGCTGGTCGATCGAGTAGGGACTGGCGAGGCAGCGTCGTTGATCGAAGCGCGCATGCGCAATCAGGCTTATGAAATCGACGGCCTGACGTACCTGGACAGCTCGAACCTCGAGCTGGCGCCAGGTGACTTGGTGATGGCAACCGTCACGAATGCTGATGACGCCGATGTCTGGGCCGTGGCGGAGGCCAGAACGCGCGCCGCGCGGCGGCCGATCGAATTCAGCGAACCCGTGTCTCTCGACTTACAAACCGCTTGGGGTAGGTAGCTTGGGAAGACGATCAGAGGAATTGTTCGAGCGAGCACGTCAGGTGTCGCCAGGCGGTGTGAACTCACCCGTTCGTGCGTTCGAGCGAGCACGTCAGGTGTCGCCAGGCGGTGTGAACTCACCCGTTCGTGCCTTCGGTTCCGTCGGCGGACAGCCTTTCTTCACCGAGAGCGGCCGCGGCTCGCGTCTACGAGACGTGGACGGCCACGAGTACATCGATTACGTGCTTTCCTGGGGTCCGCTGATACTCGGACACGCGAATGCCCATGTGAACGAAGCGGTGGAGCGCGCGGTACGAAAGGGAACGCACTACGGGACGCCGACCGCAGAAGAGGTGGAGCTCGCCGAAAAAGTCGTCGACCTGATGCCGTCCGTCGAGATGGTACGCTTCGTCAACAGCGGAACCGAGGCCACGATGTCCGCGGTCCGCCTCGCCCGCG
>JBDHAI010000092.1:0-9463 GCA_039588155.1 Gemmatimonadota bacterium
GCAGCGTCGGCATGGCAACGGATGACCTCTCCGTTGCAACGCCTCGAGCTGCTCCTTCTCCTCCGCCGAGTAGGGCTCGATCGATATTCTCAGCTCATGCTCATCGGGCTGTCGCGTGCACCTCAATACGATTCGGGACGCCGTGCCGCCAGACTCGGCAATCTCGCGCCGCGCGGTCAGTAACTTCCCCTCGCATCCGCTATGTGGACAGTCGATCAGGACTTCCCCAGCCAGGAAAGCCGGCCTGACAGAATCGGATTCAACGTGCCGACCGTTCAACGGCCCGGAGCCGTTCCTCGACCCATTGGCCCGGGCCCAGCGACCCGGATCGCCAGCCCGGCTGCCCCAGCGCCGCCGCAAGCCCACAAGATTCAGCCGACTCCACATCCCCGACCGCTCATCCTTTCCTTTCTGCGTCCTTCAACCCGCTGCCACTCCACTCCCCGTATCCGCCCCCACTCGCGCTCCGTCTCCCGAGCTCGAGCGATGCCACCGCACCATTCCAAGGCAGGAAGCCTGCCAGGCGGAGCAGCTGGGACACCTAGCTGTAAGCTGTTGCCACAGAGTAATTTAGAGGAGCGTTTGCGGGGAGCTGCACCCGATCAGGCCGGCGCGGTCGGGCAGAAACGGCCGAATGTTTCGGTTATTGTGACCGATTCAGCACACCGGGAAGGCTCGCGCTCCCGCTTGTCAAGCGGGAGGTTTAGCGCCGGATCTATCCGCCGGTCGGTCATCTTCCTGCCAGCGGGAAGCCAGAAGACTTTGGCATCTTCGCGAACGACTCGCCAGCGAGCTCGCCAGCGCAGCGCGACGATGCCCGTCAACGGGAGAGCGACGGCGACGGCAAGGGTGGCGCGCGGCCCTACGAACAGCCAAGCGGCGGCGAGATAGACGGCGAAGACGACGGGGAATGCGAGGAGTGCTGTGGCGAGCTTGATGGTGGCAACAGCCTCGTAGCTAGGGCGATAGAGCTGAAGACTGACGCGCGGCGAGTTGTACGGGAGATACCAGGCCACGGTGCCGATGACGGCGAGCGGCAGGCCAACGATGAGGGCGGAGCCGTGGCTCAAGACGTAGCGAAGCACGCCGGCGGCAGCGAAACGTTCCGGGACCTCACCTTCCTTCACGCCCAAGGAGGCCAGTCGCTGTCGATAATCGAGTACGGAGTCGCTCAGTTGTTCGTACCATTCGGGGTCGGTCACATACAGCCATGCCAGAGCGTCGGCGAAGCGCTGCAAACGCGGCAGACGGGGGGCCAGTCGTTCGCGCTTGCGAGGCCGCACCCACCCTTTCTGAGTGGCGTAGAGCGTCTCAGCGGTTTCGAGAAGCACGCGGTCCTCGTCCGTGGGCAGGTTGAGCGTCACTCGTTCCAGCGCGACTCGAACGGCGTCGGTGAGTGATTGGACCGCCTGCCATTCGTCGTTCTGCCGCATCTCACGCCAATTCGAGACCGAGATGGGCGCGCCCACCGCGGCGGCCACGCGGCCGCGAATAGCATGCTTGCGATGGTAGGTCAGTCCTATGGGAACGATCCGCAGGCCCAGTTGCCAATTCGCCGCCTCCTCGGCCTCGAATGCGATGCGAGCCGCGCCGGTTTTCATCCTGGCCAGCCGCGCTTCCGAATGGCTCAGCCCTTCGGGAAAGATGAGTACAGCCTCGTGCCCCAGTAGGGCTTCGACCGCGTGCCTGAATGTGCTCTCGTTTCTCCAAGTCTCGCCCGGGAAGTCCTGCGGCCGGTATACAGGCAGCGCCCCGAGACCTCTAAGCAAGTGCCCCACAAGCGGCTCCTCGAACAGCGGTGCTTTGCCGAGTGGCCGCACGCGACGACCCGCGATCTTCATCACAACCAGCCCGTCGATGACGCTGTTGGGATGATTGGCGGTTACGAGGACGGGGCCTTCCGGTATGGCGGGCCCCAAGCGCCCGATTTCATAGAAGCGGTCGAGCGCCCAGGTGGCGAATCTCAAGAGCAGGCGGGAGACCGGCTGGAGCACGTGGTTTCAGGGTTCGATCAAAAGATGCGATAACCCACGAACCGGCGTTCACCGGGACGGAGATCAATAGGCCCGAGAAAGATCTCTTGCCGGCCATCGATCAGCAATCGGAGGTCGTGATTCCCCGGTGGCGCTTTGAGCCGCACCATCCATATCCGGTGCGGAAGTCCCAGCCAGGCCCGGGTGTCGGCGCGCTCGGTCGCCACATTCACGACGTTCGCGAGTATCCCTACCACGTCTCCAGCCGCGTCGCCCGCTTCTTCCTCGGCTTCCTCCTCGAGCTTCTTGGCTGCGACGTACTTGATCAGCGCTCGGGCTATCGTCTTAGCGTAGATGCCCAGCAGTCGATCTTGAAAGGCCTGGTATTGAAGATCGCTGACGGCCAGAGCGATGCGCCCGGTGGCGGTCTCTGGACCTACCGCCGCTCCTACCCGGCCGAATGCGGGTTCGCCGACCCCGAAGACGGGAAATGACATGGGGAGCACATAGGCGATCCCGCGCCGCTTGGCGTACTTCTTATCGACCCCCGCATAGCGGCCGCTGTCGTACTCGCGCGCCAATGTCTCCGCGAGGTCGAAGCGAATGTCCTGACCTCCCTCCGCGAAGCGACCGGCCCGTTCTTCCGTGATGGGCAAGTAGATCTGCAGCGCCTCGATGGGCGCGACGAGGCCCTCTTCAACCAGAATGACGACTTCCCCCCAGTCGGGCGCGACGGCCAGCGAGTCGGCTACAACGCCGGCTTCCCCATCGGATATCCAGGCGGCACGGTCACCGTACCGGTTGCGGTAGACGTCGAGGTGATCGTAGAAGCCAAGCGTCGTGGACAGCCGAACGAGATCCTCAATCAGATCGCGCGGCGGCTCCACCCCTTGTGCCGCATAGGCGGCTTCGGCCAGGCGCATCGACACGTAGGCGTCGGCGGGGTCATCCCACTCAAGGCCGAGCCCGGCGAGGTGGCTGAAGAACGGCGGGTCGAGATAGGCCGCATCACCCTGTCGACGGCTGAACTGCAGTTTCGAGTTGAGCTTGCGCCACTCGACCCAGGCTTCCAACGGCTCCCAGAGCTGCAGGTAGTTTTGGGCGCGGTAGTAGTTGACCAGGAAGTTGTCGATGCCACGCGGCTCGAACTTGAGCACGAGGTCGGACGAAACCAGCGACAGCACCGTGCGACTGATGCTCTTGGTGTAGAGGTCGTCGAGGCGACCCTCGACGAACTCCAGGCGCGAGTTGCTGAGCTCGGGGTCCCCGGCGTAATGAAGCAGCAACCCATCTTCGAGGGCGAAGAGGAGGTCATCCGTTCCGCGCCCCGCGTCAGCCAGGCGCGCGCGCGCCTCTTCCAGATCGTTGTTCAGAAGGGCCGCGCGAACGTCGACCATCGTGCCGACGTGGCTCGCACAACCGGCCAGCGCCAGCAAGCCCACGGCGACCGCGGTCGGGTTCCAGCGGACGGGTCTTGTCTCGGTCACGACATGGCGTGAGTCGGCCGGCCAGATTCAGCTAGAGGCCCAAGCCGCTACGCGAGATCTCTTTCTTGATCTTGCTCTGGCCGATCCAGATGCGCTCGTTCGTCTCGATGCTCGTGAGGAAGAGGTCGACCTGATAGAACTTGACCTCGGTGCCACCCTCTTTGTCGATGATAACGTTGATGTCGCCGTTCAACATATAGTCGGCGCCGGTTTCGGCCCGCAACATCTTGCGCGTTTCTTCCGTCGCCCAATCCTGCTGTTGTTCGCGCTCGTCCCGCAGCTCTTCGCGCTCCAGCGGGCTGGCCACGACGCGCACCTGCCCGGTGTTGATGAGCGCCCGCTCGAGGTCGCGAACAAAAGTGTTGGTCGCTATGTGCTCCATGCTGCGGTTGCGTACGATCCCGACGATCACGACTGGCTTCGCCTGGTACTCCATGGCGTGCTGCTGAATCCACGGATGGCTCAAACAATCCGCGGTCATGTCTTCAGCGACGATCCGCGAGTCGGTGTCGTTCCAGAACCCACTGAGGTCGGTGGTTTCCGCCGGATCGATACGACGCACCTTCTTGCCGCAGGCGGACACTACGATCAGCCCCATAAGAAGCAACATCGTCGCCCCGGCAGAACCTTTCCTTTTTCCCCGCATCGAGACCTCCTGGCCAGGCTGCTTAAGAATCGAACACCCTAAGAAGAAGCTACCGAGGCGAAAGGAGAGGGCAAGTCTTTCTGTAGGCTGAGTGAAAGGCGTTAAGAGTCTGCACCGTCTGCCGGCCCCTGCCAATATGCCGACAGCGCGTGCTCGACCACCCGGGCGCACATCTTCGCAGCCGCCCGGGCCGCACGTGCCGCCAGATCCGCCGGAAGCCGTCCGTCGAAGAGGACCGTCTCTACCGCGTCGCGCACACGATCCACCCCGGACACCAGCCGCCGCGGGCTCGTTGCGTCGCGACGCGCCGTGTACCCCAGCTCGCGGGCCGCACCGAGTACGATCCGCCAGTTTCTCCGGGCGCGGGCATACTCCCACCGCTCCAGAGCCATTCCCGTCTCGATCGCGGCTAAGACCGCATCGCGGTCGGAGAACTCGGGGAACTCCAGACGGTGATCCCACAAATAGGTGGCGGGCGAAGCTTCTCGTTCCAGCTCGATGCCCAGTTCCACGGATGTCTCCTCACCGACACGCACTCGGCAAGGACGCGAAGGCAGGTGTCAACGCGACCTTCCAGCTCGCAGATTTGGTGCCAGGGTGAGAACGCCGCCGTCCTTCGATTTCGTCAACGGCATAGCCAGGCTCCCCTGACAGGCTAACCGGTCACGCTGACCGAACCGCCCCCGCCCGCCCCGTTAATCTGCCCGAGCCCTGAGCGCGAGCAGGCGGCCGCGGCCTAGTGGCCACTGACGAAACCAGCGCGTATATTCCCGCTGTCATCCGCAATCTCAACGGCCTGTTGAGGCTCTTGTACCTAGTAAGCGAAGGGAGAGAGTCGATGGATGGGGGTCTTCGTGCGCCACTCATAGTGGTCGAGCTCGCCGTGCTGGCGGCGATACTGGCTTTCATCGACGAACCGATCCCAAGGGTGGCCCTCGGTTTGGTCGTTGGGCTCCTCCTGGCCTGGAGCGCACTCACCGCCGGAAAGATCTCAGGCGTAGCGGGCGCACCGGAGGGATACGACGATCGGAGAACCGATCACCTGTTCCGTCACTGGATCAACGTGCTGCTCAAGCGAATCCGTGAATTCCATGCCATCTGTCAAGGCGTAACGAGCGGTGGCGTCAACTTCGCCGTCGGGCAACTGCGCATCAACGAGATCGAGAAGGAGATTCGCGACTTACTCGCACAGGTCACCGAGAACGCCATGCCCGCCGATATGAGAAAGGAGCGGAGGGCCCGGCCGCCAGCGAAATCGCGGAAGAAGATGGAAGCCTACGGGGAGTCCGTCGAGAAGGACTAGATCGGCTCGACCCGCTCAGTCGGCTCGAGATCTCACCGCGCGCTCGACCGCTCCCAGGGTCAGAGAACACGTTGCACCCAGCAGCGCGCCCGCCGCACCGGCTACGAAATCCCACTCATCGGCGTTCCTGAAGGGAAGGACGCCTTGCACGCCTTCGATCATAGCGGCGACCAACATGGTAACGACGATAGGAACCACTACGGTCTTTGGCCTCAGCTCCCGGTTAGGTCTCCAGGCCAGTAGGAAGGCAAGGCCGGCGAACAGCGCGATGTGTACGAGCTTGTCGAAGCCTGAGGGTGGATAAGCCACGCCCGGCACTGGCGCGAGCGTCACGCCGAAGAGCGCGACGATATAAGCGGTTAGCAGCAACCTGCGGTAGGCCAAAGGTTTGATCACGGAGCCGTCGCTAAAAGCTCACCGGTGCCTCTGCCCATACACTCCCCACAAAGTCGACCGTCCAATCCGAGGGCAGGTGATCCTTGTCGTTGAACAAAGCCAGACCGAGGTCCCAACGGACATCGGCGTAGCGGGAATGCCAGCGGCCGCCCAGGTAGGGCCGAATCTGTTTCTCGACCACACCGACCAGAAGCGCGGGATGGCCGACGAAGGCGTCGTCGGGCCATGGGTCGGTGATATTGTCTTCGCCTTTCCAGATGAGCTGCAAGCCCGGCTTGATCAGCAAGCGCGGCCGGACGAACCAGTCGGCGAGCAGATGTACCAGAATCATGTCCGTCTTGTCCTGAGCGAGTCCGATCCCGAAACCCGCCTGGCCTACGGCGTAGTACTCAAAGAAATCGACCCGGCTGCGGTAGGCGAGGCTGCTGACCACGGTGAAATCTGCGCGCAGGCCGAGATTCGGGCCGAGCATCGGGATCTGCACACCCAGCTCCGCCGCGTATTGGTTGAAGCCCGTCTTCTTGCCCTGCTCCTCGTCACCCACGGACGTATTGTCGATCAAGAAAGCTCCATAGGTGACGAGGTTGTCCCAGGGCCGCCACCAAGCCTCGAGCGTGCCCAGCGCATTACGGTCGCCTCCGTTAGGGTTGCCCATGATCTCCCAGATACCAACGGGATTGATGAGGTTGAAGGCGATCCTGCGATTCGGCCCTCCATAGACCACGGACTCACCCAGCGAAAGCACGAGATTGTGGCGCAGCTGCCAGTCCAGGCGATGCGATGCAAAGTGGCGGGCGGTATCGCCCGAGAAATCGTTAAAGGGCGCGTACATTCCCGTCAGCGCGATTCGATCACTCCCGAATCGGTAGCCGAGGTGGTCGTAGCTATACGCGTAGTTCGAGACGAGCAGCCCATCCAATCGCGGCAGCCCCCAGTTACGATACAGACGCCCAAAGAAAACGCGCACGTAGGGAATTTGGACCTCCACGTAAGCTTCCTCCACGCGGTAGGCACACTGATCGACAAACGGGTCGCAGGCACGGAACTGCAGGGCGCTGCGGTTCGGGAATTGAGGATCATTCAGATATTGATTCGTCCAATGGAGGCGGAAGGCGCCCGCGAGAGCCGGAGCATCACCTCTCAACTCGAAGTCGAAAGTCGGAAACAGGTGCGCATCGCCCTCCGGCCGCAGCAGGTCGCGATGTTCCTGACTCACGCCCTCGAGGCCCAGCGCGACCCTACCCTTGATGGTCAGTACATCGGCGGCGCCGCTCAACGAGCCGACCTCGTGTTCCAGCTCCAGCTTGATGTCTCCGGCCCACTCCAACTCAACAGCGGAAAGCCGACCCGCACCTTCCGCCTCCAGGATCGCTCGCGCGACATCCAGGCGGCGGTACGGACGTACGAGTGGCATCAAGCCGGTGAGGCGGCCCCGCGCCACGAGCAGGTCCACGTAATCGTAGATCCAGCTGTCGAGCGTCAGGTAGGGAGACGACTGGAACGCACGGCCTGTCTCGACAGGCTCGTCCTGAGAGGACTGCTGAGCTGACCCCGCTGTCGGGTCCGCGAGGATCAACAGGAAGGCCAAGGTGATGCAGTGTGGCAACAGACGCGCAAGTCGGCCTATCGGGCCCCTCTCCCTCATCCCCATGATCGCGCAAACTACCCCCACGTTTGAAGATCGGCCAGTGTTTGGCCTGTTTCTTGACACTGACGCCCGCGGCCGATAGGCTTGCGGCGGTTTAAGGCGTTGTCACAGTGACTGCCGCCGGAAAAAACCGCCTCTGCACCTGTTCAACAGGAAACACACTCTGAGCGACCGAAACAAACTGCTGCAAGCGACCTGTAGGATCGCCCGAGTCGCCGGCACTCTCATCGAACAGATCCGCGCGGAAGGTTTCGACGCCCGATCCAAGAGCGATGACAGCCCGGTTACACGAGCCGATCGGGAAGCCGATGTCCTCCTAAAGGGGGAGCTACTCGGATTGGCGCCGGTGGCCTGGTTGTCGGAAGAGACCGCCGACAGCGAGGCGCGCCTTGCCCATGATCGCCTCTGGGTGGTGGATCCGCTGGATGGGACGAAGGAGTTCATGAAAGGGCTCCCCGAGTACAGTGTGGCGATCGCCCTCGTCGAGGACGGTCAACCGATTCTCGGCGTCGTCCACAACCCGGCAACCGACGACACGTTCTCTGCCGGGCGCGACCTTGGCGCCTTTCGAAATGGAGAGCGGATCTCGGTGCGCGAAGGCAAGGAGCTTTTGGCCTCACGATCCGAGACCGCTAAGGGCGAGTTCATACCCTTCGAGGAGTCCTGGAACGTCAAGGCGGTCGGCAGCATTCAGCTGAAGCTGGCCCTCGTCGCCGCCGGTGAGGCGGCGGCGACATTCTCACGCGGCCCGAAGCACGAATGGGATGTCTGCGCTGGCGCACTTATCGTCAGCGAGGCCGGCGGCCTGGCAACGGATGTGTTCGGCGGGCCGCTTCAGTACAACCAGTCGTTCCCCAAGGTCAGGGGTATCTTGGCAGGAGCGGCGAGCGCGCACGCCCGGGCGCTTGCGCAGATCTCGGCCATCGGTGCTTCGGACCGGATGGACGAATTCTCAGATGTGCGCGGATAGGCAGACAAAGAAGCGTGGCAAGCTGATCGCAACAGAAATCAACTACCAAGACAGCGGATAGAACATAGATGTCGAATCACTTGATCACCCCGCACGGTGGAATGCTCGTCGACCTGATCGTTGACGCCGAGCGCGCCAACCAGCTCACCGAGGCGTCACGGGACTGGGTGTCCTGGGACCTGACACCACGGCAGCTCTGCGATCTGGAGCTTCTGCTCAACGGCGCGTTTTCGCCGCTCCGCGGCTTCATGACGCGCGAGAATTACGAGCCCGTATGTGAGTCCTTGCGTCTGGCAGACGGTGCCATCTGGCCGATTCCCGTCACGCTGGACGTCCCGGAATCAGTGGCCGGCAAACTGAGTTCTGGATCGACGCTCGCTCTGCGTGACCCGGAGGGCGTGATGCTCGCCGTTCTCCACGTCGACGATGTGTGGCGACCGGATCGCGCGGCTGAGGCGACCCGAGTCTTCGGAACGGACAACCGCGAGCATCCGGGCGTCGCCCATCTGCTCAGTCAGTCGAGCGAGTTCTATGTCGGCGGTACAGTCGAAGGGATTCAACTACCCGTTCATTACGACTTCCGAACTTTGAGACGTACGCCCGCCGAGCTGCGAGCGGAGTTTTCGCGCCTGGGCTGGCGCCGGATCGTGGCGTTCCAAACGCGCAATCCCATGCACCGCGCGCATCAGGAGCTAACACTGCGTGCCGCCAAGGAAGTCGAGGCCAGCCTGCTGATCCACCCGGTCGTCGGCCTGACCAAGCCGGGCGACGTCGATCACTATACACGCGTGCGCTGTTATGAGGCGTTGTTGCCGCGTTACCCTCACCAAACCGCGAAACTGGCGCTCCTCAATTTGGCCATGCGGATGGGCGGCCCCAGGGAGGCGGTTCTGCATGCCATCATTCGCAAGAACCACGGGTGTACGCACTTGATCGTGGGCCGCGACCACGCCGGGCCTGGGTCGGACTCCAGCGGGAAACCGTTCTACGGCCCCTACGATGCCCAGGAACTGCTCAAGCAGCATGAGCAGGAGCTGGGT
>JBDHAI010000093.1:0-12556 GCA_039588155.1 Gemmatimonadota bacterium
GACAGCGTATGCCACGCTCGGAGTGCACTCCTAATAGGAACGCGCGCCTCATCACGTTGTGGCAGACGACGCAGCTGTACCGGGGATCGATCTGAACCGCTTGCTGCGTCGGCGATGGAACGACGCCCGAGGTCAACTTGACCCCATCGAAGACATGCGCGTTGGGACCGAGTACAGCGCCGATCAGCAGTGCGATCACCGTTATCACAGACTCGCCTCTCCTTCACCGTTTGCTGCTGGCTCTTCGCCGACTGCTTCGGCTCCGGGCTCTGACACAGCCGGGATCTCACGGACCTGTTCCTGCGAGTCGCCCCTGCGTAGCTCGACTGTGGGCTCGACCGACGTGAGCTGGCGCCCGAGCAGCCAGAGAATCAGGAAGCCGCCGAAATAAACAAGACCCAGCGCCGTGGCTATCGGCCGGCGCCGCCAGCGCCGCTCTGGGCTGCGGTCGAACAGCGGCAATAGCATTAGCAGAACACCGAGCGCCGTGAATAACCAAAATCCCCATACTCCCAAGTAACGGAAAAGTGCCAGCGAAACGTCGACCACGACCCACGAGGACACGGTCTCGCTCGGAAGCTCGAAGGGGTTTGCGGGGTCGCCGACGGGGCGTGGGAACAGAGCGGCCAGGCTGAAGACTACTGCGAGCACGAGGATGCCGACGATGAAGTTTCGCAGCAGTTGGTGCGGGTAGAAGGGAACGCCTTGCCCTCCGGCCTCGGACGGGTTCGCTGACGGCGCGATTCCGTGCCTTCGGACCAGCATGAAGTGAAAGGCGATGAGCGCGAACGCGGCCCAGGGAAGCACGATGACGTGCAAGGCATAGAAGCGGCTGAGCGTGGCTCCGCTCACGACCACATCGCCGCGATAGATGTCGACAAAGAAGCCCAGGATGGGGGCGCCTGAGATGGTGTCGAGCACTTCGGTAACCGTCCAATACGACCATTGGTCCCAGGGCAGCAGGTAGCCGGTCGCGCCGAAGGCCAGAACGACGAAGAGCAGCAACAGCCCGATCGTCCAGTTCGTCTCTCGCGGTGGCTTGTAGGCCGCGGCGAAGAAGACCCGTGCCATGTGGGCAAGCACGGCCACGATGATTAGGTTGGCCGACCACACGTGGATGTCACGCACCCACCAGCCCATCGGGACTTCCGACACGATGTATTGTATGCTGGGATAGGCCTCCTGGGGCGACGGGCGGTAGTAGAAGGACAGCAGGACACCCGTGACGATGAGCACCATGAACAACAGCCACGTAATGCCGCCGAGCGCGTGCCGCCAACTGACGTGCGGGGCCATGCGATAACTCAGCGATTTGCGCAGCGCCTGGTCGATAGGCAGCGAGCGGTCAATTGGCCCATAAAGGAGCCCGATAAATCTGGCCACACCCAGGAGCCCGGCGTCGGTGCTCGCCTTCAGGTCAGCCCAGGTCTGGGCTAGCCACCTCCATCGCTCTTTTTTTCCTGGGCTGTTCACCGTGTTCCTTTCGAGACGTAGACCACGCCATCTCTGATCGAAACGGCATAGCGCTCGAGCGCGCGGGTCGTCAGACCGGCGACGACAGCGCCTTGGAGGTTGTACACCGTATAGCTACATGGCGAGTACACACGTAACGCCTCCGGATCCCAGCGCAGAACGCACCCGTCGGAAGGCGATGTGCCCTGCAAGGCCGAGTAACGCACGGAATCGGGGCGGATGATCAGGATCGCCTGGCTTCCCCAGCTCCGCACTCGGCTGGACCCGACCGGGAAATCGGCCTCACGGGCCACGCGTATGACGGGTTGCAGCTCCGGGATCTCGAGTGGCTCTGTATGCTTCGCATAGAGCCCGATCGCGAGAGCGATGCCCGTGATCGTCATTAGGATGACCCCGGCGAGCAGAATCTCCGTGAAGCCTAGTCGAAACAGGGGTTTCTCTTTCTCCATTTCAATCGCGATCGAGGATCCGGGAAGAGTGGGAGCCCGCCATGGCGGCGGGGCGCCCGTGAGCTGGAAGATCGGCTGAAATTACCACCACGAGCCCGACTGGCGCCAGCGGGAACATCGAGGTGCTTTTCGGTCAGGGTTCGTATCGCTAGTTTCGAAGCGACATGAGGATGCTCAAACTCGCTGTTCTGTGTGCGGCCGTTCTTCTTCTTACCTCTTGCGAGGAAGGGAGGGTTGAGGGCCAGGTGGTGGGCCCACTCGTAGGCCCACGGGTGGCCGAATCGCTGCTGGCTCTCAACGTCGTTGACGGGGTTCCCCAGGGGATCACGGACGTATTCGAGCTGGGTGATTTCGTGAATCTCTGGGTTCACTGGGAAGCGCTGGAACCGCCACATACCGTCGATGTTATCTGGTACGATCCTTTCGAGTCCTCGTTCGCAACTGGGGTAGATGTCGAGGCCAGGGTCTCGGAGCAGGTGACCGTTTTCACTCTCGAGCTCACCAGCCAGTCCGGCACCGGGCGCTGGGAAGTCGAGCTATACCTCGATGACGAGTTCATGCGCAGCCACACGTTTCTGGTCGTCGATGTCATACCGGCGGGCTAGCCGGACCGACTCCGGTATCTGCCAGCGAGAAAGAGCTGGCCTGGCGATTGACAAGCGTGGCACTGAGCCGAGAGATTTGTGATAGGTGTAAGAACTGTCTTTCGTTCTCTCTAGAGCCGTATGGAATTTCACGAGTGGTTAGCAGTCATTCTGAGCGCTCTCTTGCTCGCGCTCCTGTTGCTCGCCTGTCTGCTGGTATTGCGGCGCCGGCGCCGACTGAAGCCGAGGTCACAAGAGGGCTGGCTGACCGAGGCGATGATCGAGCAAATCATCGAGGTGGGTGCGCTCAGCGAGCGGCAAGTGCCCGAGGCTGCCCTCAATCTCGAGGAGATCGCTCACGAAGAGGAACTATTCTGGTCGGAGACTTGGGACGAACCCGAGCACTACTGGGACTGAAGCCGGGCATCACAGTGCTCTACTCGTGAAGCGCATCAAAGATCTCCCCGTCGTCCGGGAAACGCCCCATTTGATTCTTAGAGTAAACTAGCTCACCCTCGTGGCGAACCTCGAAGGCACCGCCGCTGCCCTCAATGAGCTCGACATCGATTTCCGCGTAGCGACTCCGTAGCTCGTCCGCCAACCTGGCGGCGCGGGGCCCGTAGTCTCAAACGACACAATACTCGATACTTACGTGCATTGACACCTCGGTTGCGAAGCATGATGGTCACTGGGTTCTGTTGACCCTCTTGGCCGCTCGATCTAATTTGTGCCGCGGTCTTACGATGTCGCAAGCGATCTGTATCCGGTCCCGGGCCGGGCGGTTCGTCTTAGTTGTCAGATAAACAGGCATCTGAATGTTCGGTTTTCTCAAGCGGTTGTTCGGCGGCTCCAGCCGCCAGGTCAATTCAGCCTCAGTCGTCGCCAGCGAGGATCTGGGCCGTATCGAGAAAGAGCTCGAGAAGGCTGCGGGTGGTCGTCAAGCTGCGCGCTTACTGAACAAGGCTGGGGACCTGTACCTCGTTCAAGGAGCGCGTCAGACCGCTCTGAAGCGGTACGGCGACGCTATCGACGCCTACTTGCAGGCGGGCGAGTACGACAACGCTATGGCTGTGTGTCGCAAGATCATCCGGGTCGTCCCCGAAGTCATCCGTACGCGTCGGACGCTGGCCTGGCTCTGCTTGGGCAAAGGATTTCTCGAGATCGCCCGAGAGCATATCGAAGCCTATACGAGTGCGTCGATCGATGCCGAACTGGAGTCGCTCGCCGTGCAGCACCTGGTGCTCATGGCGCAGTACGTCGACCGCTCAGATTTCCGGGATTTCCTCGCTGACAAACTGGACGAACTGGGCGACAGCGACGCAGCCGCACGAGTTCGCAAAGGTATGGCGAGCGAGGATATGCGCTCGGCCGGTTGGGCGCCCGTGGTTTTCGCGGCGATGCTCACTCCGGAGGAGCTACGCCAAGCTCTGAGTGAGGGTGTGGATATACAGGCGCCCGCGAGCTCGGGACAGGATCGGCTCGAAGGTTTGCTCATCGACCCGGAGACCGGATCACGTGTGACTCCTCATCCGGGAAGTATCCGCAAGAAGCGATCATAGCACACGGCGACCCGGATGCCGCTCACGGCAAGCGCGCGCGTTCGCTCGATTCTCCTCCGCGCTGCACCTCCGCCCACCCTATGGCCGAGCGTCTGCACTCTGGGCGCCTGACCCTTATAATTGAGGGCGATGAGTTCCCCGGCAGATCTTCGCGCTGAGGTTCTGCGCTTCATCCGGCGCGGCCCATACGCGGGCGCCGATGACAGCGTATTCAAGCGGCTGGCGCTTGCCGCATTCCAGCATCAGTTCGCCGAGAACGAGCCGTACCGGCGCTATTGCGAGCGCCGCGGCCGAACCCCTGAGACCGTGGAAAACTGGATGGACGTCCCGGCGGTTCCAACGGCGGCGTTCAAGGAGGCGGCGCTGATTTGCGGTGGACCCGAAGAGGCCGAGACCGTCTTTCGTACCAGCGGCACCACCCAGGGCAAAGAGCGGCGCGGCGCTCACTACATCCGTGATTTGACGCTCTACGAAGCTTCCGCGCTGATCAACTTCAAGGCGCATCTGCTACCGGACGGGGAAAAGCTCCGCGCTCTCATCATCGGCCCAACAGCGGATCTCGATCCTGAATCATCGCTGACCTGGATGCTGGAGCGGGTGCGGATGAGTTTCGGCACACCCGACAGCGCGCACTACGTCGATGCAGCCGGCTTACAGTTCGAAGCCATCGTCTCGGTTCTCGAGGAGAGCGAGTCAGACGACAGGCCGGTCATGATCCTCGGCACCGCAGCGGCATTCGCGCACTTGCTAGAGGCGATGGATGAGCGCGGCCGCCGCTTTCGCTTGCCGCCGGGCTCTCGACTCATGGAAACCGGTGGTTTCAAACGGCAACGTCGTGAAATGTCGCGGGAAGAGTTTTATGCGCTCCTGGTCGATCGACTGGGGCTGCCTGAGCTTTATTGCATCGGCGAGTACGGCATGACGGAGATGTGCTCTCAGTTCTATGACAATGCGCTTCGAGAGCGGGCTCTGGGTCGGTCACCCGAATCGCGCCACAAAGTCGTGCCGCCCTGGGTTCGCACTCAAATCGTCGATGCAGATGAGCTTGGGGTACTGCCGGCTGGGCGTGTCGGTGTGCTGCGGCATTTTGACTTGGCGAACCTCGATTCGGTGCTGGCCATACAAACCGACGATCTCGGCATAGCGGGCTCGACAGGTTTCGAGATCGTCGGGCGCGCCGAAGGTTCAGAGCTTCGCGGTTGCTCCATAGCGATGGACGAATGGCTAACGGCACAGCGTTAGATGGATTTTGGCTGCCGAGACCGGACGGCCTGGCTTTCGAGCTTGGTGAACGTTCTTTTGGGCCCGGCCGTGTCCCGCTTCGCATCCCCGTCCTCACGCCGCACGCGCTGAGAGAGGTTCTGTCCCACCTGCGGGCCAACCGAGCCGAGCATCTGGCGGAGCGGCCAGTTGCGGATATCCTGGACGTCGTGGAGTCCGCGACGCGGCGTCTCGTGGAACCTGGAGACGCGCTGTACGAAGAGCTCGTCGAGACGCTGCCGGATCTAACCGGCTACTCCAGGCGCATGATCGAGATCGGACTGGAGCGGATGGGCTCCAGCTGGACGAAGGCTGTGCTGTTGGGTGCCCTGGAAGCCGAGTTCGGCGCCGTCGATGTCTTGGACGACTTCCAGCCGCGTGCGGCGGGCGGTGCGCAGCGCGCCTTTGGGCCAGCACTCGCCGTTCATGTCTTTAGCGGCAACATCCCCGGCGTTTCTGTCACTAGCCTCATTCGTGCCCTCTGCGTGAAATCTGCGAGCCTAGGGAAGACGGCCGTCGGCGAGCCGTTGTTCGCCGCATGTTTTGCGAGGGCGCTGGCGGAAGAAGACGCCGGTCTCGCCGGCTGCCTCGGTGTGACGTATTGGCCCGGTGGCTCCGATGACCTGGAGGCGGTCGCGTTCTCGGAGGCTGAGGCCGTGATTGCCTATGGGAGCGACGAGGCCGTCGGTCGCATCGCCTCCCGCGTGCCGTCGCGAGCTCGATTCATCGCCTATCCCAATCGCGTCGGTGCGGCGATCGTTGCGAGAGAAGCGCTCGGGCCAGCGAGCGCCGCCGCTCTCGCGCACAAAGCGGCCCTCGACGTCGTTACTTTCGACCAGCAGGGCTGCGTGTCGCCACACACGATCTATGTAGAGCGCGGCGGCGAGATCGAGCCGCAACAATTTGCGCGTCAGCTGGGCGCCGCTCTCGAAGAGCTCTCGGTGGATATCCCCCGGGGCGTGCTTGCCCCGGGAGAGTCGTCGCTCATTCACCAGCTGCGAGCGCAAGCCGAGATGCGCGGTGCGATGGTTCTGTGCAGCGAGCCCGGGACCGCATGGACGGTGATTGTAGAAGACCGCGAGGACTTCCAACCGTCACCGCTCAACCGGGTCATCCAGCTTTGTCCGGTGGACGATCTGTCCCGGGCGGTCTCAGCGCTCGCGCAGGTAGGCGGCCGACTACAGACGGTGGCGGTGGCGGCCGGGACCGACCGGATGAAGGGGTTAACGTCAAGACTGGGTGCGGCGGGAGCTACGCGGATCGTTTCAGTAGGTGAGGCGGCCTGGCCATCTCCTCATTGGCACCACGATGGCCGTTTCCAGTACCTCGACCTCGTTCGCTTCGTCGATCTCGAGTTCTAGAAGGTTAGGAAGAGCGGACTCGCTTGGAACTCGCGCGTTTGCGGGAGTAGTGACGGCGAGCTTTCGCCCGATTGCCGCAGCTGTCCATGCTACACCAGCGCCTGCTTCGGTTTCGGCTTCGGTCCACGAAGAGCCAAGCGCACGTGTCGGCGTCGCAGACACGCACCTGAGATCGCTCTTCGGAAGCCAGTAGCTCTCCCGCCGATCGAGCGATGGGCCAGAGCACCGACTCGAGTGACGTCCCTCCACCTGCCCAACGCCATCGAAACCCCCGACCGGTTGCCACAATTTGACGCCGCTCCGCCGCGTCTCTTACCGCCGCATTCAAGGTCGCCAGATCGCCCTTCGCTGTCTTCTTTTCTGCGACAAGCGCCGCGAAGATACGGTAAATGGCTTCCCGCAGGTCGAGGGCCTGCTCCATGACCCGCGCCGCCTTCCTCGGATGAAGCGTTGCCAGCTCGAGCAGCGACTCCGCGGTGGACTCGTCGATGGCACCCGCCTGCCGCGCAAACGAGACCAGCTCGCCGTAGGAAACCAGACGCTCCTTCGGAAGCTTTTCAACCCTGTCACCCAGGGTGTTGGCAAAATCGAGAGGCAGCGCGCCCCCAGAGAGATCGTAGGCGTGCCGCCCAAAAGCCGGATCGGAGCTCGTCCCCTTTATAACCAGTATTTCCCCCTTGACAAGTTAGAAGCTCGGGCCCATCTTATAACTATCATAAATCACTTTACTGGTTACTAAGCTAATGGTGCGCCCGATGTCAGTCAAGCTCTCGAATCTTCCGTCCCTAATCGGCCGAGCCGTTGCCGAGCTGGCGCCGGCCGATGTGCTGATCAGCCTGATCTACTGCGGTTTTGGACTTCTGGTACGAGCCGCGCTCCGCGCCGGCGGCTTGATGGCCTGAGGCTGTCAGGGTGGAGTTGTGAGGACAGCAGAATGACGATCGCTGCACGAAAGGTGTTGCTCCTGCTCGCGACTGCGGGCGCACTGGTGGGTTTCTTGGTGGGCCTTGCAGTGTTCAGCCGCACGATGCTGGAGGTGGCCGGGCTATGATGACTCCGCACCCCGGTCCTGAAAGCTCACTCAGCGGGTATTTGATCTACAGGTTGTCTTTCGATTCTCCCTAAACGCACCAGAATTGTGCCCAGCAAAATCGCTCCCGCCCCGACCAACTGCAGCCAGGTTGGTTTCTCGCCCAGGGTCAGCCAGGCGATGACCAGGGCCAGCACCGGAATGAAGTTGGTGTAGACAGCAGTGCGGGTGTTGCCGATGTGGCGAATGCTGTAGTACCAGATGAAGTAGGCGAGGGCGATGGCGAAGGCTCCGCTATAGAGGAGCGCCAGCCAGGACACAGGGCGAACTGACGACCAATCCTGTTTGAGAAACGATGGTATCGACGCTAGAAAGAGACCGATGCCACCGATCCACATAGTGATCGCAGTAATGGTAAGCGCGCCGTATCGGCGAACCAGAGGGGCGGAGCCCACAGTGTAGGCCGACCAAGCTGCGGCCGCGGTCAGTACGGTGAGGTCGCCGCGTACCGTGTCGGCGCCGAACCTAACATTCTGGTTTCCGCCCCAGACAACCAGGGCGATGCCCACGACCGAGATGGCCACGCCGGCCAGCGGTAACCGGCCGATCCGTTCCTGGCGGAAAGCGACCGATAGGAGCGTGGTGAAGATCGGCGTTGTGGCCAGCATCAGGCTGGCGTTGCCGGCCAGCGTCCAATCGATGCCGTAGACGAAGAGGACCTGGTAGACCGTGTTGCCGAGGAGACCCAACCCGATGAGCGCCGCCCAGTAGCGCCGGTCGACGGCGGCCATCCGGCCACCCATTTTGATGGTAAGCCAGAGCAGGATCGATGCGAAGGTGAAACGCAGGCCATTGAAGGCCAGAGGCAGCATGTCGCGCAGCGCGAACTTGACGACCGAGAAGTTCGCGGCCCAGATGAGGATCAGCACCGCCAGGGCCAGGTAGGTCAGACCCTGCGAACCGGTAGACTGGCTCGACTGTCGCTGCTTCACCCGCAGTCCGATATTGGTCGTGTCAATGAAGAATGGCGCTGGGGTTACCTAGGGTGCCAAGAACAGAGTTCTTTGCCGGCCGAATGCGATCTCGCGAGAATGTCGGCGGCAGGGAACATACCTTGCTCGGTACATGCGTTCAATTCCACTGAAGAGATGGAGCGATTGTTCTCGGACTGCTCAAACTCACGCGGTCGTCGGCGCAGCGCTGGTGCCCGTGCGGTCGGAGCCCGAAACTCGGGCCGAACAGACCTCGCAGGAAACCCTCGGCTCCGTTCTAAGTGTCGGAGAGCGTGCAGGTCAGTGGCTCCACTGCCGCGGCGAGGACACATACGAAGGCTGGGTCAATGAAGGCGGGCTTTTACTGCGTGACGCGGCCGGCGCCGAGGCCTGGTGGGACGACGCCGGCGGTGTCGTCGCCGTGTCTCTCGATGCGATTCTACAAGACACGTCAGGTGATGTGTTGATGCGGTTGCCGTGGGGCGCTCGGGTCTCGCTTGCGGGTGAACTGGTGCATTTGCCAGACGGTCGCACGGCTCGCGTCGTGGCGGGGCGTTGTGTTCGGTGGGATGAGCAAAGCGCGGATTACCCGCAGACAGGCGCGGGCGTCATAGCGACCGCGCGAGAGTGGATGGGCGTACCCTACCTCTGGGGCGGCCGTACCCTCTGGGGCGCCGATTGCTCTGGCTATGTGCAGGCTGTTTACCGCCTGCACGGTTTCTTGCTGCCTCGCGACAGCTATCAGCAAGCCGAGATCGGTGAGCCCGTAGAGCCGGGTCGGCTGCTCGAGGAAGTGCAGCCTGGCGATCTCATCTATTTCAGGGACTCAGATTCGTCCTGCGTAGCGCACGTCGGATTGTCCTTGGGCGGCCCGAGGGTTCTGCATGCGGCGGAGCCGAATGGCTGTGTTGGCGAGAACGACTTGAGCGGCGAGTCAGACCTGGAACGCGACTTGTTCGAGAGAATTGTGGATGTCAGGCGAATCTTCTGGACGAGCTAGCCGTCCCTTTAGTGTTCTAATCCTGCTACTTCGTAAGCGGCGTACGCATCTCGCTGCTCCAGGTAAATCACCGCTTCGCGTCGAGTCTCACCGGACCGCAGTACCGTTATTCTGAGCGTCGCCGGTCTGCGGTGGACTCGAACGTCAGTCGGCGCCGTAGTCTGGCCGAGCTCCAGGCGGATCGCCTGACGTTGACCAGCCTGAGCCGCGGCCTCTCCTGCGGTCTTCGTGGATGATTCGGGATCCTCGAAGCGCCAGGCATAGCGAGTTTCCTCGGTATCCCACACCCCGGCGCGCAAGCCGAGATCGTCAAACGACACGTCAATGTCCGCTCCACCTTCGCCGACGACAGAGACCGTGACGTTCTCGATCGGCGTGACCTTGTCGTACCAATAGGCCACAACTCTATCTCGACGTGCGATGAGTATTGGGGTGAGCGCCAAGGCTGCCTCGGTCGGAAGCTGGCCCTCAGTTACGGCGGCGGCAATCTGCGCGTCCGTGAAGGAGTCGACGAGCTTAGCGCCCCAATAGTTGTCGCGGGTGGTTCGCTTGTTAAACGCCTTGTTCGGCCAGTTGGCTTTCCATTTGCCCGGCTCGAACGATTCGACCGCGAGCCAACCGATGGCCGCGTGTATCTCGGAGAACTGCTGGTCTTCCCAGCCATGCTTGTAGAATCCGCCCGTGAAGACCCGAGCCATAGTGGGCCAGAAGTCGAAGTTGTACTCGCTCCCTTCACGTGGGTTGTGCGAACGAATCGTGCCGCTGCCAAGCGTCGCCGCGAAGTCGATGAGATAGTGACGTACGTAACCCGGCGGGTCGATGAACACGTCCAGCGTATTGGCAAAGCGCATGTCGACGTGGTTCAGCCACGACGATAGCACGTAGAGTCCGCGAAGCTCGCGGCGGTACTCATGATAGAAATAGTCGTTGGGGTCGTCCGCCCGAACTCCCGAGAACAAGAAGGGGCCGAGTGGTTTTCCCGGAACGAACTTACTGGCCAGGGCGAGGAAGCGGCCGTCCGGAAGTTGGTCGGTGAGTGATAGGACCGTGCTGATGTCTTCCTGGGCCATCTTGCGTTCCTCGAACTGTGTCTCGACTTCGGCCTCGGGGTCGAGCACCAGGCGAGCACTGTCGAAGACGACGATATAATCTTCCGGTGTGTAGTAACCGGCGGCCCAAAACAGGCGTGACGAGATGACCCCGGCGGCACTAGCAAGGTGCAGATTGCCCTTCGGGTCGAACTTGAACAGGTACGTCTCGCCCTTCGCATCGCGGACCGTGAAGCCCGGCGAGATGCCGGCAGCCTTTCCGGCGATGACCGTGAGTGTGCCGGCGGTATCGGGACCGCCCGCCGTCGGGCCGAGCGCGACCTCTTCGGGCGTCATCTGTTCCCGGCCGTTACGATGCTCGAACCAGGCGGTGTTCACGACATCGTCGTAGCGTGTGACATTTAGCGCCTCGTGCTGAGCCCCGACCCATCTCCGCAGGCTGATGGCGTGGCCGATCTCTCCGCCCACGGACTCCTCCAACAACTTCTCTATCTCGGATTGCTCGCGCTCAGTCGGCTGCTCGATGGGTAGTGTATCGGCGTAGGCCACGGGCTCCGGCCGTGGAAGCGCGTTTGAGCCTCCGCAAGCGGTGATCCACCCCATACCGGTAGCGATGAGCAGGCTCGCGAACGCCGCAAACCCGCAATCGACCGAGTCACCGAATCTCGACTTAGTCCGCATGAACAGCTCTAAAACACCCGGGTGAACCGAACGCTGAACTCCGCACCGTCGCGGCCGAAGGCGAGCCAGGCCAGCCATCTAACTTCAGATTCGAAGACCAGACGTAGGCCAAGGCCGAAGCTCCAGCGTAGCTGCTTGAGCGACATGTTCCGAAAACTGTTGCTGACGGTACCGGCATCGGCCAAGAAGAACGTCTCAGCACGCCCTCGCTCATGCAGCTCTCGCCAGACCTCGTAGCGCCACTCCGACATCACGGCCAGCATGGCCAGGTCGCTGAAGCGGTTCTGTCTGTACGCCCGTCCGCCCCGTAAGTCACCCATGACGGCGAGGTGGGTGAACGGGACACCCTGGCCGTAGCCCTGGTTGTATTCGGCGATCCCGCGGAGTGCTAGGGCCTGTCTCGGGTTGACGGGGACGAATCCTGTGAACTGTCCATTGACTCGCCAGAAGTCGGAGTCGGTGCCGTCCGTGCCGAGGAATAGGGCCGAGCCGACTTCGAGGTAGTAGCCGGTTCTAGAAAATCCTGTGAAGCGGGATCGATCAAACCCGGCATTGAGGTCGAAAAGGACGTACTTCGTTCGTTCATCGACGCCGTAGGGTTTGATGCTATCAGGCAAGTCGACGATCTCGAGCTCATCGTTGTCATAGCTTCTCCGCACGCTGTTGTCCTGGTAGCCCGCACCCGCGCTCAGGGTCACGGAAGATCGGCGCAGCGTGCCAGCCAAAGAGATCTCCTGGCGATCCCTCCGGTAAGCGACGAATTCGTTCTCGTTGCTGTTGAGACCATTGCCCCAGAAGTGGGGCTCCGCATCGCGTTGGAACATGTAGCTAGCGCTGAGGAGGTAGTTGCCGCGGTCTATTGCGAGGCCACCAATGTGCCTCTGTGATCCGCGTATTGAGATAGCAGTCTCGAGGAACAACGGGCTCCAGCGTTCGAATAGCAGCCCGGCCGCGATCCCGCTGCGCGGCCCGATGCTTCCGAATCGCGGTTTGAAACCTGCCTCCGCGAGATTATCGAGCAGACTGATTTCTCGAGGCTGCAGGTTCCTCACAGCGAGCCCGACGAGTTTCACGTTGGCTTTGCCCACGATGATGAGTGGGGCGAAGAGCGCTCTGAA
>JBDHAI010000094.1:0-8873 GCA_039588155.1 Gemmatimonadota bacterium
CTCCAGCCAGAGTATGACGGCGTCGTTGTAGCCGTCGCTGAACAGCAGGGCCAGATAGCGGAGCTCCCAGTAGAGATAGACCACGGAGGCGATGGGATAGGCGTCGCGGAAGAAGCCGGCGACGGAACGATCGCGAAGCGCCTTGCCGGCCACCCAGAGGCCGAAGCCGAGCAGCGCCACGTGGGTCAGCGTCAGTCCAATCCAGAGTCTCGGACCGAGCTTCCAGCCGAACGCGGCCAGTAGGACGCCTGTGAACGCCACGTAGGCGATGAAGACGAGATCGGCCGGCTGCGCGACGGCCAGTCGGCGTTTGAGCCAGCTCACAACCATCCCTCCCTTCGATACCAATCCGCCGTCTCGCGAAGTCCGTTCACCGCGTCGTAGCGCGGCGACCAACCCAGTTCCGTCATCGTCTCGTCGACCCTGCACGTCCAGGCACGCTCCGACATGTCTCGTGCGCGCCGCCGGTCCAGCTGGCCCGCGCCCTTGCCGCTGCCCACCCACTCCACGGCCGCGCCCGCGGCCTGCATGATGAAGGAAGGCAGTCGCACCTTCAGGCTGCGGCGTCCGACGGCCAGGCCGATCGCCTCGGCGAGCCGTGCCCAACTGAGGATGTCCGGATGTCCCACGAAGAACGTCCGGCCCACGGCCTCCGGGCGTTCCATCGCCAGGCAGAGCGCCGCCGCGACGTCGCCGGCGTGGACCAACTGAACCAGCCGACCGCGAATTCCAGGCACGACGATCACTCCGCCCGCCGCCATCTTGAAGTACGGGAGTGTATCCTCGTCCCGTGGACCGTAGACGGCCACCGGCCGTAGGACCACGACCTCCAGCGGGCCCGAGACCTTCAGGGCCTCTTCTTCCGCAGCCAGCTTGCTGCGGCCGTAGTCGCTGGTGGGAGTAGGTGGGTCGGCGATTTGGCGAGGCCGATCGAGTCTGCCGGGTCCCGCCGCCGCCTGACTGCTGCAGAGCACGAAGCGGATCGGCCGCTGGGCGCTCAGGCACGCCTCGAGCAATGCACGCGTGCCCTCGGTATTCGCGGCGAACATCGCCTCACGCGAGCCGCGCGTCAGCCCGGCGCAATGGATGACCGCGTCCACACCCGCCACCGCCTCCCCGATCTGACTACCCCGCAAGTCGGCCTCGACCCGCTCGACCGGCTTGCCCTCCAGCCAGCGCAGGTTGCTGGTCGTTCGAACCGTGCAGCGCACGGTGTGCCCGGCCTCGATGAGCGCGTCGACCACGTGGCTGCCTACGAAGCCCGTGCCGCCCGTCACCAAGACCTTCCGCCCGTCACTCGCCATCACGGAGCCCACTAGTCACTGATCACCGACCACCGATTACTGATCACTAACTACCGGAGCCGGAAGCCGTCGTGGAGCCCCCCGACAGCGGCTTCTCATACAGGCGATACCTCTTGTACGGCGCGTAGCCCATCTTTTCCAGCGCCCCCACCATATCTTTGTTGTCTTCGAGTATCCAGGAGCTTTCACCCCAGGTGTGACCTTTACGGGTGCCGCGGGTGAACAGCTCGTAGTAGAACATGGAGGACAAACCGGTGCGCCGGTACTGTTCCTTGAGGCCGAGGGTAATAGTGCGTATGCCGACGACACGGCGCAGGTGCCACAGCAACTTGAAGATGCCGAATGGGAAGAGTCTTCCGTTGCAGTGGCGGATCGCCTGGTTGATGTCGGGAAGTGCCAGCGCGAAACCCACCGCTTCCCCATCGACCTCGCAAAACAACACGAGATCGGGATCGACAACCGCCTTGAGTTGCTTCGCCATGTGGTCGACTTCTTCGTCGGTCATCGGAACGAAGCCCCAGTTCTTCTCCCAGGCCGAGTTGTACAGCTCCCGGACCAGCTCCACCTCCTCGTCGAACTTGTCCGAGCGCAAACCGCGCATTTCGATATTCGGCCCCGCGCGCTTGACCGCAGCCTCGAGCTTTTTTAGGCGAATGGGGTCGAAATCGTCCTGGTAAGCTTTGAAGGCCAGTAGATCCTTGACCTTGCTCAATCCCCAGCCCTCGAGCAGCTCGGCGTAATAGGGAGGGTTATAGGGCATCATCACGACGGGTGGGTCCTCGAAGTTATCGACGAGGAGGCCGCATTCTTCGTTGGTCGAGAAGTTGACCGGCCCTCTAAGGCTCTCGAGGCCCCGCCCACTCACCCACGCCGCCGCCGCGTCCAGCAGCACGCTCGCCACTTCCGGGTCCTCCACCGACTCGAACATGCCGAAGAACCCGACTCTGTCCTCGTGGAACTCGTTGTGGAGCGTGTTGACGATCGCCGCGATTCGACCGGCGACCCGACCGTCACGGTAGGCCAGGAAGAGCTCGACATCACCGTGACCGAAGAAAGGGTTCTTCTTCGGATCGATCCGCTTCTTTTCTTCGCTCAGCAGAGGCGGCACCCAGGCCGCATAGCGGCCGGGATAGATCGTCCACGGGAAGCGGACAAACGCCTTCCGCTCCGCACGTGTTCGTACGGGTCTGACCTCAACGTTCATCTGATCACTCGCTAGGGGAACTGAGCACTCGCTGAGTGCCGGGAATTGCGATTCGCTAGATGACGGCCAGCGCCTTGCCGACTTTCTCGAACGCGCCCAGCACATAGTCGAGCTGGTCGTCGGTATGCGTGGCGATGTAGCTCGTACGCAGCCGGCAGCTGTTCTCCGGCACCGCCGGCGGCATCACCGGGTTGGTGAACACCCCGGCATCGAAGAGCTGCTTCCAGAACACGAACGTCTTGTCCATCGGCCCCACCATGATCGGGACGATCGGCGTCTCCGTCGGGCCGATATCGAACCCCAGGCTCTTGAAGCCCTCCATCATCCGATGCGTGATCTGCCACAAGCGCTCCCGCCGCTCCGGCTCACGCTCGATGATGTCCAGCGCCGCCAGCACCGCCGCCACCGCCGACGGCGGCATGCTGGCGCTGAACATCAGACTGCGGGCGTGATGCCGCAGGTAGTGGATCACCGATTCCGGACCCGCGACGAAGCCTCCGATCGACGCAAAGGACTTGCTGAATGTCCCAATGGTCAGAGGCACGCGGTCCGTCATGCCGAAGTATTCCGCCGTGCCCGCGCCCGTGGGACCCAGGTAACCGATCGCGTGGGCGTCGTCCACGACCAAGACGACGTCGAATTCCTCACACAGAGGCGCCAGCGTCGGCAGGTTCGCGATGTCCCCCTCCATGCTGAAAACCCCGTCCACTACGACCATGCGGCCAACCTCACCGTCGGCCGCCGCGACATCCGACTCGAGCTGCCGACGCAAATTCTCGTAGTCGCCATGTGGGAATCGCGCCACCTCGCCGTACGCCAAACGGCTCCCGTCCACGATGCTCGCGTGGTCCAACTTGTCCAGGTAGACCTTGTCGGTGCGGCCCACCAGGGTCCCGATCACTCCCAGGTTCGTCTGATAGCCGGTGCTGAAGACCAGCGCCGACTCGGTGCCCATGAACTTGGCCAGGCGGTCCTCGAGCTGCTCGTGCAAGTCCATGTTACCGTTCAGGAACCTACTGCCCGTGCAGCCGCTGCCGTACTGCTTGATTGCGGCCTGGGCGGCCTCGACAATACAGGGATGGTGGGTGAGACCCATGTAGTTGTTCGAGCCGACCATGATCTTGCGCTCGCCGGCGACGAACGCCTCGGTGTCGCTCGACCCCTCGATCGGCACGAAATATGGGTAAAACCCAGATGCCATGACCTCACGGGCGCGCGTGAAGCCGTGGCACTTGTCGAGTATACGCATTCTCCCTCCCGGGAGGTTGAGGCCCGCCTAAGTCCCTGTTAAATTGACATTACCCTGTCGGGTGGGTAATTGACCATTCTACCCGCTCAGGGCCCGGTCGGCAAGGACAGCTTGCCCGGGTTGCCACCGCCTCGTCACCCCTCCCTGCGGGGTCCCGGCACACCCGAGAAGCCGCTATTACCCTGAGAGTTTCCGATGAGAATCAAGCCTAGAGACGGGTTCACGTTCGTCGAGATGTTGACCGTTCTGGCGCTGATCGCCGTGCTGGTGGCGATCGCCTGGGGCCGCTTCAACCGAGCCCACGACAAGGCCCTCGAGGCGACGATGATATCCGATCTCCGCAACCTCATGACCGCGCAGGAGCTCTACTACCGGACACATCAGACGTACGCTCCCAGCATCGGCCTGGTGAACATCGAGCCCAGCCCTAAGAGCGTCATCCACGTTACCGAGTCCAGCCCGATGGGCTGGGGGGCCTGGAACGAGATGGTGCAGGCGACCAAGAACTGCGAGGTCTACATTGGCACCGCCAGCTCGCCCTTGGGTTACGCCGCCACTTCATCGAAGATCATCTGCCAGGCGCCCTGACCACTGTCACGAGCGAAGAAACCATCTGCCCGGCCCGCGCGTTCTTGAGTGCACACGCGGAACGGGCGCTTTCAATCCTCCCCGGGGGACATGGCTGACGACAAACAGGAACGACGAACCTTCGATGCCGTAGTCATCGGCGCCGGCGCCGCCGGTCTGGTTACCGCCTCCGGGGCTGGGCTGCTCGGCGCTCGGGTCGCTCTGATCGAGAAGCACCGCTTCGGCGGCGAGTGCCTCTGGACCGGGTGCGTGCCCAGCAAAGCGCTCATCCGCACCGCTCAGATCCTGCGCGACGCCCGCCATGCCGATGAGCTCGGCCTGCACCCGACCGAGCTCGAGTTCGATTTCGCCGACGTGATGCAAAGCATGCGCGGCGTCATCGCCCGCATCGAGCCCCACGACGCGCCCGCGACGATCCAGCGGCGCGGGGTCCACACCTTCCACGGCACGGCGGAGATCACCGGGCCCGGTCGCGTCGCCGTGGACGGCGAGGCACTGGCCGCGAAGCGGATCGTCATCGCCACAGGCTCACGACCGCTGATTCCGCCCATCCCTCAGCTCGAGGAGGTCGGATACCTGACACATGAGTCGATCCTGGAACTGGACCACTTGCCCGCACGACTGATCGTCCTGGGCGCTGGACCGATCGGACTCGAGTTCGCTCAGATCTTCGCCCGCCTCGGATCTGATGTCACCATCGTCGAGCTGCTCGACACCATCCTCCCGCGCGAGGACGCCGAATTGTCGGATCTGCTTCGGCAGCGGCTGGAAGCGGAGGGGATCCGTTTCCGCCTCGGCCATAAGGCCGTCGCCGCTCAGCTCAGCGATGGCGCTCGGGCGCTCACCCTGGAGCGGCCCGATGGCTCGCAGGGCGGGATCACCGGTGACGAGATCCTCGTGGCCACCGGCATGCGCCCGCACACGAGCGGGCTGGGGTTGGACCGGGTTGGCGTTCAGCTGGACGAGCGCGGCGCCGTGCAGGTCGACGCCAAGCTGAGAACTACGGCGGCCGGCATTTGGGCCGCCGGCGACGTTACCGGAAAGCTCTTGTTTACCCACGTCGCCGATTACCAGGCACGGCTTGTCGTCCGCAATATGTTCTTCCCGTTCCGGGCGCGGGCCGACTACACGCAAGTGCCCTGGGCGACGTTCACCGACCCCACCCTGGCCCATATCGGACTCACCGAAGCGGAAGCACGAGACCGGCACGGTGACAAGATCGGCGTCTACCGCTTCGGCCTCGACGATCTCGACCGCGCCATCACCGACCGGGCAGCCCACGGTCTGGTCAAGTTGATCACGGATTCACGGGGTCGTTTGCTGGGAGGGCACATCCTGGCCAGCCACGCCGACACCATGATACACCAAGTCGCACTCGCCATGCGGGCCGGCGTCAAGATCGGTGGACTCTCACAGATGGTCCACGTCTACCCCACCTGGCCGGAGGGCGTTCGGCGTGCCGCCGACGGCTACTACGCCGAGAAACTCGGCAAGGGTTGGATCGGTCCTATCTTGCGATGGTGGGCCAGGAAATGAGCCTAAAAGCCGAGAATAGCCCGATACTCCGGGTCGATACGGTCTGGCGACCAGAACGGCTCCCAAGTCAACTCGACGTTGACCTCCTCGACCCCCTCCAAGTCCTGAAGCACCATCTTGGCTCCGTTGAGTATCTGCGGGCCCACCGGACAGCTCGGGCTCGTTAGCGTCATGCTAACGTTGATGGCGCTCCCATCCACCTCGACATCGTACACGAGACCGAGGTCGACGATGTTCAGACCGATCTCGGGATCTTCGATTTGCTTCAGCGTCTCACGGGCCTGCTCTTCCGTCACCATTGCATCTCACCGCTCGGTTGGGGTTTCTCTTCGCACGATGTATTGTTTCAAACTAACGAAGCACCGCAAGCGGATCAATCACGATCCGGCCGGCTTGTGAGTCACACGCGCGCACTGGGTCGTCGCGCTGTTATTCGCCGACACCAAGCAGTCCCAGTCTTCGCCAACGGAGGAGGCACTTTGAGAAGCACATACGTTCTCGGCCGGCTGCGGGTCGGCCTCTCGACATTCGTCGTGGCCTTGGCGCTCGCGGCCTGCGCCAAGCTGCCCGAACCTCCGTCGCCACAACCCGAACTGGAAACTCCGCACGTGGACGCCCTCAACCTAGAGGGCGAACCGCTGCGGCTTCCCACCCTCCAGCCGCTTGCCCCACAGCTGCACTGGGTGCCGGCCACGCCCGACGAGGGCACACTGCTCAGCATCATCGTGGTGCCGGAAACCAAGGGGCTTCCGGTATTCGAGGTCAGCGCCACCGCCGGCGGCCGCAAGCTCGTTCTCACTCCGCTCTGGGGCGGCGGCTACCTGGGCTTCGTCGCCGCAGCTCGTTCCGTCGAGGAAGTGCCGGTCGAACTGTCGGTCATCTTGATCGATGGATCGCGGATCGATCAGAAACTGGCACTGCGTGTGACGGCGCGTGAGTTTTCCTATACGCGGCTGAGGGTCGCCAGCCGTTTCACGGCACCCGACCGGGCTACGCTCGAACGGATACAGGGGGAGCGGGAACTCGTGCGGTCTACGCTGCGCTCGGTTACGGACGTCCCCCTCTGGCAGGGTGCGTTCGTCCTTCCGCTCGAGGGCCCGACCACCAGTCCCTACGGACAACGCCGCTTGTTCAACAACGAGTTGAGGAGCCAACACACCGGCCTGGACATCGACGGTGATACTGGCGATCGCGTGCGCGCGTCGAACAGCGGGCGTGTCGTCATCTCCCGCGACCTCTTCTTCAACGGCCAGGCCGTATTCATCGACCACGGGCTGGGTCTGCTTACTGGATACTTCCACCTATCGGGGCGAGAGGTCAGCGAAGGCCAATGGGTGGAAAAAGGGGAAGTCATCGGCTCGGTCGGCGCCACAGGCAGGGTCACGGGGCCGCACCTGCACTGGTCGCTGTACTCGATGGGTGTACCACTGGACCCGCTCTCGATTCTAGAGCTCGATCTCGCCAGCCTGGGTGTGAGGTTGGCTGTCCAGCCCGAGGCGCTGCCGACCCGGCCCTGAGCCCACGGCGCCGCGGCCCGCGCATCTAACGGCGCACGAGAACAGCCTCGAGTGTCGCCGGCTCCGCCGTACCGTTGTCGTCGAAGTCGAACTCCTCATCCGCCTGCAGCTCTAGCATATCGCTCCCGCTGAACTCGAAACGGAACTCGTCTGGATCGCCTCCGCCCTCATCCCGGACCAGAAATAGCCTGTTTCCGCTGACCACGACGGTACCCGCCTCTAGCACCGGCAGCTCGTCCATCTCCGAGAATCCAGCCGAATAGCTCGCGTCCGCCCTGATCGTGATGAAGAAACTTCCCCCCAGGCCGATGATACCGGCGGTGTCAGCCCCGGCCGGCTCACTGATGTAGCGGAACACCGTGGCATCCCAGGTGCCCACGAAGTCGGCCACGTTCGTGCCGGTCACGAGCCGCATGTCCGCCGTCAATGTGGCCGGGACTTCCGTACCATCGTTGTCGAAATCGAACTCAACCTCATCCGACGCCAATGAGAGGCGACTGTCCGACAGCTCGAAAGTGAAGGCCACGGTCTCACCCGGCTGTTGGTTGTCCGTAACGAGTAGAAAGCCGCTCTCGATGACCGCAACACCGGATGTGACGTCTGCCGTGCCCCCCGGTTCGAGGACAACGAGACTATAGGTAGCGCTACTGTCCACGGTCAGATTCGCACCGCCGCCCTCGGCGACAATGTCGATGCGCTGCGTCGTATTCAGCCGGTTGGTGAAGGTGAAGGCTGTAGCGTCCCAGGAGCCGACCAGGTCTTCGACCGTGGCACCGCCGCCCGGGCCGGTCTCGTCATCGCCACAGCCCACAGCCAATGCAAAGCTCAATACGACCATCGCCAGCGCGCGCGTGCCCTTCATGTATCCTCCTCTTCTCTTTCTCTACCATAACACGCACGCAGCCTCGCCGCGTCCAAGCCCGGCGGAGGCGTCCCACCTGCACCTACTCGGCGCCGCCCTCGATGAGCTCGACCATGAACTCGGCGACTCGTGGGTCGTCCGACTGCGACAGCCAGAAGATCACCGTCTTGCGCAGCTCGGGGTCCTTCTCGTTCCGAGCGATGTCCAATAGCCAGCCCACCACTTCCTCATCGTGCCGCTGCGTGGCCGAGTAGATGATCTGCTCCTTCAGCTCCCTTTCGGGAGTACGCTCATACCGCCCGGTCATCTCCTCGACGCTCATCTCGCGCGATTGGCCTACCCAGAAGAGCGCCATTCCACGCAACTCCAGCGACTCGTTGGGATCGCCGGCGATCTCCATCAACCAGCGCCCGCTTTCCTCATCGCCCGACTGCGCTACGGAGTGGAGGATGCTCCCCTTCATTTCTTCATCTTCTACGCTCGAGTAGATCTCGCGCAGGAAACCAGTGTCCACCTCACCGTGCTGGCCGAGCCAGAAGATCGCCACGCCCCGCAGCTCCGCATCGTTGCTCTCGTCCACCGCGAAGTCGCGCAGAATCTCAGCCGTTCCGCT
>JBDHAI010000095.1:0-8766 GCA_039588155.1 Gemmatimonadota bacterium
CCTGGTTGCTGCGCGTGAGAGTTCATCGGTTGACCCAGCATGAGGGCGCCAGCTACGATCAGCAAAGCGCTCAGTCGCAATCTCATTTCCAGTCCTCCTCCGGTGTTTAGTCCGCCCCGGGCATTGCAACAAGTCGAGGGGGCTCGAGTATTACTCGACAGGCTCCACCTCACCCGGCTTCCTCTCGGTTGGGCAGACATCGTTCTCCCATCTTCGCCCCCTGCGGTTGGCATGATACACCGCAGGCGAGGGTGTCTTGGCATGAGATGGCTCCCATGCGCGGACGCGTGGCAACCATCAAATGTGCGAATGTGTACGTATTCAGAAACCGTCGAACACGTATCCCTGATCACCGTCATCATCGATTAGTCGAATGGCGCAACTGTTGGGGTTGCGCTCTTCTTCGAACCAATCGGGCGTCTTGTGGCACCACATCATGACGAAGGCGCGAATGGTGACCCCGTGCGAAACGATGACAACGTCATCGATGCCGTGATGATCTTTGTCGCGGTGGGGGATGGAGAAAAATTGATGGATGCGGCGGGCAACATCGAAGCGGCTCTCGCCCATAGGCATCTTCGCCCAGAAACGACCGTGGAACCGACTCAATAGATCGTAATACTTCCATTGGTCTGGATATCGAGTCGGCAGCTCCTCGTCAGGCACGCCGTCGAAGAGACCAAATTGCTGCTCGCCGAGAAGGACATTCTCGTGCCGGCTGGTGACCCGGGTGCCCAGCTGCTCGCCGATCAGGTCGGCGGTCTGGCGCGCGCGCACGTAGGGGCTGACCCACATGCGCAGATGGTAGCCGAGGGGTTCGGCATCGGAGGTCGGCCGTTTCTTGCGGGCGTCGAGATAGTCGCGCAGTGCCATGCCAGCACCTCGCGCCTGTTCTCGGCCCGTATCGCTCAAAGGGATGGCGTGGTCTGCCACATCACCGTAAAGGCTGGCGTCGACGTTGCCCTGCGATTCACCGTGTCTGATGAGGTAGATATTAATAGTGGTGCTCCGAGTACGGCCCGGTAGACTTCACTTGGGAAACCGAAAGGTCGCCTGACCGACCAGAATCTGCGTATCCCGCCAACCCTGAAACTCGAGTACGAGCCAGAAGCCGGCGCTGACCGTCACCGAGGTACCAACGATGATCGTCACCGGATCGGTCGGCTGCTGGTCGACGGCAAACTCAACGGTCTGGACCAACCCGTCTCCGACAGAGATGCTGCCTGAGATCGTCCGTTTGGTATCCCAGTATTCCGCGCCGGTGTAGAACCTGACAGGGGAATGCCCAAGCTTGCCGTTCCATCCCAGCCGCACGCTATACAGCTTCGCGATGAATTCCGATAGCTCATCCAGGTTCGAATGCGTGATGTTGAAGTCCGCGCTGGCGAAGAACCACTTGTACCCGCCGGCCAAGGTGGCGCCGCCGCCGTACGTGGGCCCCTCGAGTTCGCCGTTGGTCTCGAATTGCGTGCCCGGCCGGTCCGGAAGTTCGACGGTCACTTCGACTCGGGATGTGTTCCAGATGTACCCCCCCATCGCGTAGACGTTGAGGAAGGGCAGCAGCCACGCGTCGAAACGACCCATCAGGGTGCGCACCGAGGCCAGCGCGGAGAAGCCGAGGTAATCCACGTCGTTCAGACCGGTGTTGTTGATGCCAGCCTGCACGCTCGTGATCTCCGTCGGCCGATTGAGGAAGATGAAGTTGACGCCTACTCCCAGGGCCCGCGGGAGCTCGTAGCCACGCTCCCGGGCCTTGTCACCCATCAAAGGAAGGAAGAAGGGTTTCTCCTGGGAGACCTCAGAGGAGTCCTGGTCGGCCTGGGCCGCCAGGTTCTGTCCGGGGGCAAGCACCAACAGGACATAGACGAGGGCAATAACCGAGCGCATGGTATCTATCCTCCTTTTCATCAGAGATATGGGCGTTCTGGCATTTCTAGCCCTGCCGCCACATGTTGGCCGAGCCGATCAGTGCCTCGGGGAAGCTGTACAGGATTCACCTCAGCGACGCTCGGAGCGGGACGTGTTCTCGTCAGGGGGTCTACTCCTTCCCAGCAAGATCCGACCGCTCCCGTACAGGACACGGCTCTTGACGGTGAAGCCGGGTGTGTCGTCGATATCGGTCAGTCCGTGGAAATATCGGACACCGATGCCGAGCGATGGGAAAATCTGGTATTCGATGTCAAAAGTGACGCCTGCCTCATAGTTTTTCAGCCGGTTCCCCAGATCCTCTTCGATGACCACCGACGTTCCCGCTGATGTGAGACCTTCGTAACGGTCCACCGCCGAGGTGATTAAGTTGAATTGAGGGCCGGCGCCTACGCGCAGGCCTTTGTCGGGCCCAGTGGCATACTGAAGCAGGACGTAGAAGTTCAGCGTGTTCATCTTGCGGGCCATGGTTCCAGTCACGAGGGGATCCAGCTGCGGGTCATCGAATGGAATTGGAACGATGTTCTGGGCGCCCTCCTGGGATACGGGGAGAAATCCGGGCTGAAGATGGATGTGCGGATGGAAGCGCCATTCTGCAATGAGCCCAAACAACGCCGCGTTCCTTCGCTTGGCGTTCTCCAGCCCGCTCAGAGTCGAGAAGCTCATGCCGATATCGAAGCCGACGTTGAATGTCGGGGTTGAGAGGAAGTGGCTGAAGAGCCAGCCCATGACTACCTGTCCCTCGGCGGGTTGGGGCCTCAGCCCCAGGGTCAGCGCAACGGCCCCTGCCAGGAAGACGACCCGGAGGTTTCTCCCGACGCCAGCTCGTCCGTGTGTTCCTGGTGATCTAGTCATTCACGGGAATCCCTAGCTCCGGCAGTGGGTCACTTCGATTACTTTTCGGAACTATGTTTAATCTCATTCGGATCTTTACCCAAAAAATAGTAACCACCAACGCGACCGCGATAGCGTTCGTCTTGAGATACTTGTGATGGTCCATAAGCATGACCACCGAAACCATGACGCATCATTGCCACCGCTTTGGCAGCATTGTGATGTTTGTCGCGTGTGTTGATACATTGCATGACGGCTGCAGCAATAACTGGCGCAGACACTTCCATACACATGGCATCATTTACCAACCAGTTAACTTCACCAGTATCATCAACGTAGCTGTCAATACCATCCATGCCTTTAATTTCTTGATAAGCATCGCGCATTAGTTCAATCAGCCAACTGCGAATAACAGAGCCGTGAGTATAGACGTCTAATACATTAGGGATATCAAGTTTAAGCGGACTGTTTTCTAGTAGGGCCATACCTTCACCAATCGCTTGTAGCATGCCGTATTCCATGCCGTTATGTACCAGCTTCACAAAGTGGCCTGCACCCGGAGGGCCGGCATGAACATAACCGCCTTCAACCGCAAGTTCTCTTAAAATCGGTTCAACATGTTTAACGGCTTCACCTTCACCGCCAAACATAAAACAAGCACCAGTTTCAGCACCTTTAATACCACCACTGGTACCCAGATCAACAAAGTGCATCCCTTTTTTCAAATAACGATCATGACGACGAATCGAATCACCCCAATAAGAGTTACCGCCATCAACAATGATGTCGCCTTCTTCTAATACTTCAGTGAGTTCATCAGCGAGTTTATCAACTGCTTCACCTGAAGGAATGTAAATAAAGATAACGCGCGGTGCGGCTAAGTTCTCAACAAAACCTCTTAAATCTCTAGTAAAGATTAGACCTTTATCAACCAAGGCTTTCGGTGGCTCACCCAAATCATTGCCGACCACTTTCATACCTTTTTCCAGCGCCTGTCGACCGAGCCCACCGCCCATACGGCCAAGCCCAATAACCCCAAACTGCAATTGTGACATTGTTTTCTCCTTGATCAGACATGCGATTCACCGTGTCTGATGACGTAGATGTTCATAGCGGTGCGGCGCTCCACCCCGCTGCGGTCGGTCCCGGCGGCTGGGTGCGCGCCCGTCTACCGGACAGTGTACCCACGACCCTCGAGGCACACTGCGGCGGCGTTCTTGAATGTCTCGACGGCCTGCTGGTTCTGCGCCTCGGCCTGCTCTGCACCCTGCTGCCCCGCCTGCGCCTCCGCATGCTTCCGAGCGCGCCTGCCACCCATTGCCCCGGCGGCAGCTCCGATGGCCGCGCCGGTGCCTGCGTCGCCGGCAATAGCGCCGATCGCGACGCCGGCCAATGCACCCCTCGCCGCCCCTCTGACCGCTGCTCCTTGAGTCGCCTCCGACGCCTGTTGTTGCGCCACCTGCGCGGCGGAGTCCGTGTCCACTGTGCCTGCCTGGAGCTTGAGCCCGGTCTGCGCCTCGGCCCACTGCGTGCACGCAGCCTCATCGGCTTGTTGTTGCTCTGGACTCTGCCCCCCTGCGGGATATATGACCATCCCAATCTGAGCCAACGTGGGGGCTGGGGCCGCCTCTTGAGGCGTCGTGGCCACCTGGGCCACAGCGTACGAAGCCGCCGCGACCGCAGCCACCGCGAGGAACATGGTCTGGAACATCGGTTTCTTGCTCATCCGTCGACTCCTGTATGAATCAATGGGCAATGGACTGATGGGCGTGGCGGGCCCGCCACTGCCCGTTCTCGCGCACGAACACAACGGTGATACCGATCCCAACCGGCTCGGAGGTCCAACCGGCCTTGTCCGTGTAGGTGCCCTCACTGACGGCCATCACGATGGCCACATCGGGACTGAGGATGCGGACCCGTTGCTCAAGGACCGTCTGCTGCTGACTCGCCAGTCCGGCATAGGTGTTCTTGAAGGCCGTGTGGATTCGCTCGAAGCCGCTCAACATCACGTCACCGGTAATGAAAGTCAGCTCCCCCTCACCTTCCGCCATCGCAAGCACTCGGTCCGCGTCTACCTGCGCCGAGCCTTCCCGGGCGGCGTCCGCTATTGAGTCGAGAACGGCGATGATCGCAGGATCCTGGGGGTCGAAACGACTCTGACAGGCGGTGAGCACCGCGGCGCACATGACAAGTGAGACTGCGCGTAGCATGTATCCTCCTGAGTTTGCTTTGGAACCCTGTGGTTCAGTCATGTCTTCTTCCTTCACTGCTTAATTCGGGTCTCAATCCTGAAGTCGCGACACGCGGTGTTGCCCCTACGTGGGGACGGTCGCCGCGCCCGCGGGCGACTCGCTCGGAAGGCCGCTCGAGAGCGGAGAGGAAGCTCTCGGCCCAGCGATGCACATCCGCGCTCCGGACGAGCTCGCGCATGCCGTGCATACGCTCGCGCTGCTCTTCGCGCGGCAGGTGGAGCGCCTGGTACAGGGTGTCGGCCATCCCGTCGATGTCGTGCGGGTTGACGATCAGCGCCCGTTGCAGCTCGTGAGCGGCCCCAGCGAATTCACTGAGCACCAGCACACCACTGTCATCGAGCCGCGAGGCCACGTATTCCTTGCTGACCAGGTTCATGCCGTCGCGCAGCGGCGTGACGACCATCACGTCTGCGGCGACGTAGAGCGCCACGAGATCCTCGAGCTGCAGTTCGCGGTGCAGGTAGTCGACGGCCGGTATGCCGAGACGGCCGAACTTGCCCCGGATCCTCCCGACGAGCTGCTCGACGCGCAGCCTCTGGGCTTCGTATTCTTTAACGCGCTCTCGGCTCGGTACGCACGTCTGGACCAGGACGCACTCGTCGGAGCTCGCCTTGCCGGACTCCAGCAGCTGGTGGAAAGCCTGGAGCCGGTGGTCGATCCCCTTCGTGTAGTCCAGGCGGTCGACGGAGAGGAGGATCTTGCGCGAGGCCCCCAGTCGTTCGCGGACCGCGGCGGCCCTCTGCTGAACCGATTCGGAGGCCGCCAGGCGCGCGTAGCGGTCGAAGGCGATCGAGATCGGGAAAGAGCCGAAGCGAACCGTTCGACCTTGGAAGCGGAGATGGTCGCCCTCGCGGCGTGCGCCTGTGTAGCGCTGGGCCAGCTCGGCGAAGTTCGACAACCCGTCGGCGGTCTGGCAGCCGAACACGTCGCAGCCGAGTAGCCCTTCCAGGATGCGCTTCCGCCAGGGCAGCTGGGAGAAGAGCTCCTGCGGAGGAAGCGGGATGTGCAGGAAGAAGCCGATCCGGAGGTCGGGCCGTAGCGCGCGGAGCATTCCCGGCACGAGCTGCAGTTGGTAGTCCTGCACCCAGACGTGCGCTCCGTGGGTCGCGTTGGCTGCTGCGACCTCGGCGAAGCGGCGGTTCACTCGCTCGTACGTGCGCCACCAGGAACTGCGGAACTCCGGGGTCCGGATCACGTCGTGATAGAGCGGCCAGAGCGTGCGATTGCTGAACCCGTCGTAGTAGCCCTCAAGCTCCTCGGAGGAGAGCGAGATCGGCAGCAGCCGCACTCCACCGTGCTGGAACGGAGCGATCTCCACGCCCGCGGAATCCGCCCATCCGATCCACGTCCCGCCGCGCTCGACCATGATGGGATGAAGGGCTGAGACCAGACCTCCGGGGCTGATCTCCCACCCGGGACCGGACGGACGCGAGACGAGACGGACCGGTAGCCGGTTGGCGATGACGAAGACCTCTCGCGCCATGGCAGAGAACCTATTCGAAGCACGGTCGATCGATCTCTGGGGCACTCTTGAAATCCTTGTCACCGGGTCGCCTCTCCCCACCAGTCGGAGATGGGGCGGAACGGCGCGGCCGGCGTTCCGCTCGCATCCGTGTCGAACCGGTAGACGAGCCCGGCCGCGGGCTCGGCGCGACGCTGCTCGTCGCTCCAGCCCTCCGTCGCGGTGGTGACGTAGAGCCGGTTCAGGCCCGGCCCGCCGAACGCACAGCACGTGGACTCTCGAGCCGGAACGGTGCGCACCTCGCGAAGCGAGCCGTCGGGTGCGTAGCGGTGGACCTGCCCACCTCCGTAGATGGCGACCCAGAGGTCACCGGCGGCGTCCACCGTCATTCCGTCCGGGGACCCTACGTTCTCGGGCACGGTGACCAGAATCCGGCCGGCGGAGATGGTGCCCCGGTCGGCGTCGAATGCGAACGCGTGGATCACTCGCGGGCCGCTGTCCACCAGGTACATGGTCAGCCCGTCGGGGCTCCAGCCCACTCCGTTCGAGATCGTCAGCTCGTCGAGCATCAACTCCACCCGTCCGTCCCGCTCGAGCCGGTAGAGCGCGCCACCTCCTTCGAGGTGGTCGTCGGCCAACGTCCCGGCCCAGAACCGGCCCTGGGGATCGCAGGCGCCGTCGTTCATCCGGGTGCCGGCCGGTGAAACCTCGGCGATCATGCGATGGGTGCCGTCGGGCGCCAGGTGGACGAAGCCACGCCCGGCGCCGAGCAGCCACCCACCATCTCCCTCCACGGGCGCGATCATCCCGACCGTCCAGGGCAGGTCGTAGACACGGCTCGAGACCAGCGAGCCGTCGGCCTTGACCTGGTCGCGGTAGACCCGCCCGGCCAGGATGTCCACCCGCAGCAGCTCGCCACACTGGGCGTCCCACCGCACTCCCTCGCCGAGCTGGGTTTGCTCGGTCGTGCAGGCGACGGCGCCCCCCTGTCGCTCGTGGTCCGCTGCCATCTCAGGCTCCGGCTTCGAAGTCGACGATGACCTTGATGTCATCGGGGCCGCGCTGCAGCGCATCGTCGATGTTCTCGGGTCGTACGCGACGCGTGATCAGCCGCCCGAGCCAGTCCTTGTCTGCCGCCGCCAACGCCCGGGACGCCCGGTAGAAGTGCCGCCGGTTGGCGTTGACCGAGCCGACGAGCACGTTGTTCTGCAGGACAACCTCCTTGGCCATGTCGGCCGGCTTGGCCCCGCTGCTCTTGCCGCCGCTGCCCACCCCGGTGAGGCACACGACCCCAGCTGCGCCCACGGTGTTAAGGGAGTCGATGATCACCGAGCCGACCCCCGTGCACTCGATGATGACATCGGGTGCGAAGCCCACGTCGGTGGCGGCCCCGGAGTGGTAGGTGGCGCCGAGATCGTGCACCAGCTGAGGTTTGGCGCCCTCGGTGACTCGGTCCAGGACGTGGACGTCGAGCCCGTATTGGACGCCGATCATGGCCGCGAGCAGGCCGATCGGGCCGGCGCCGGTGACCAGCACCTGATGGGGCACCCAGAATCCGCGGGCGCGCATGGCGCCGACGAGCTCCCAGGCCTTGGTCACCACGGTGGTCGGCTCCAGCAGCACCCCGAGGTGGCCGAGCGAGGGATCCACCTTGGTGAAGTAACCCGGCTCGATCCGCCAGCGCTCGGACATGAACCCGTCGATCTCCTTGATGCCGCGCTCGGTGTACTGCCCGTTGCGGCACATGTCCCATTCGCCGACCGCGCAGTTGGGGCACGGCACCGGGTCGGGGCGCCGGACGATCCCGACGATCAGGTCACCCGGTTGCAGGCTGCGGTCGGGCCCCGGGTCCACGACCCGGCCCAGCGACTCGTGGCCCAGGATGATCCGTTCCCGCCCGGGGGGTGCCCAGCCGTAGGTGCCGGAGGTGATATCGACGTCGGTTCCGCAGATGCCTACTGCGACCGCGTCGACCAGAATAGACCCGGTGCTCTCGTCCGGTTCGGGGACTTCTTCGAAGCGAACCGAGTTCGCGACTCCGGGCTGAACCGTTACTGCTTTCATGACTCCTCCTTTGAGAACAACACATCCATCACCGGCGCCGCGACGCGCGGTGTTGCCCCACGTAGGGACGGTCGCCGCGCCCGCGGGCGCACGTCTGGCACAGCTCGCGCTCGATGAGGGCGGCCATATGGTCCGGCAGTCGACCGCGGACGTACTCACGGTGCGCGGGCGTCTGCGTCGGCGCTCCGCATTCGCTGCAGGTGAGCAGCGGCTGCTCGCGCACGACGG
>JBDHAI010000096.1:0-8625 GCA_039588155.1 Gemmatimonadota bacterium
GACGTAGGCCTCGTCATCCACGAGACCTACGGCATTCAGCCGTCGCATGGCCGCATCTACCGTCTGCCCGCTGAAGCCGCGGCTCGCCAGCTTTCGATGCACCTCCCGACCCGTACGCTGCCGATAGGCCAAAAAGTTCAGCGCCGCGTCGATGGCGCGGCGCTCGACTTCCTCGGACGTGAGGTCGGACCGATCTTCCTGTCGATTGCTCTCGTTCACGTGTGCGCAGAGATCGAGTCAGTGGCTAGTGCCCCGGCGCGCTGACCTCCTCCGGCTCGGCTTGGCCTGGCACGATACCGAGGGCCTCGCGGACGGAAGCCTCGATTTCGTCACAGACCTGCGCGTTTTCGGTGAGGAAACCTTTGGCGTTTTCCCGGCCCTGGCCGATCCGCTGATCTTTATAGGAGTACCAAGCGCCTGCCTTCTTGACGATCTCGTGCTCGGTCCCCAGATCGACGAGCTCGCCGGCTCGCGAGATTCCCTGGCTGAACATGATGTCGAACTCGGCCTGGCGGAACGGCGGCGCGCATTTGTTCTTTACCACCTTTACACGCGTGCGATTACCGACCTGATCGTTGCCGTCCTTGATGGACGCGATTCGGCGGATGTCGAGGCGCAGCGAGGCGTAGAACTTGAGCGCGCGCCCGCCCGGCTGGGTTTCCGGGTTTCCGAACATCACGCCGATCTTTTCGCGGATCTGATTGGTGAACACCACCGCCGTCTTCGATCGATTGATGGCGCCGGTGACCTTGCGAAGCGCCTGTGACATCAAGCGTGCCTGCAAGCCCACGTGTGAGGCGCCCATCTCACCCTCGATCTCGGCCCGCGGAACGAGTGCAGCGACCGAATCGATCACCACGACGTCCACGGCGCCGCTCCGCACCAATACCTCAGCGATCTCGAGCGCTTGCTCACCCGTATCCGGCTGCGAGACCAGCAGGTTCTCGACGTCGATACCCAGCTTCTCCGCATAGTAGATGTCGAGGGCGTGCTCGGCATCGATGAACGCCGCTACGCCGCCCATTCTCTGTGCGTTGGCAATGATATGGAGCGTGAGCGTCGTCTTGCCCGACGATTCGGGACCGTAGATCTCTGTGACGCGGCCGCGGGGTATACCGCCGATCCCCGTGACGGAATCGAGGGCGATGGAGCCTGTCGGAATAGCCTCGACCTTGACCCGGGCACCCTCCGAACCCATGCGCATGATCGCGCCTTTCCCATGCTGGCGCTCCACCAGGGAAATCGCGACGTCCAGCGCCTTTTTTCTCTCCTCACTCAGCTCCGCAACCATGTCCCCTCCTGGGTCCGGGAATGTCGAACCGTCAATACTTAGGGCCTGCCATCGCGGCCCTGGCCATCGTTCCTGCAAGCGACGCTAGATAGCAACGCTCAACCGATTATCAACTCACCCGCGCACCGACCAGTTCCTCGAACGCCGAACATGCGCGCTCGATACCGGCGTCGTCCACGTCCAGGTGCGTGACGGCGCGCAGACGACTCGGGCCTATCGCGAGGATGCGGACGCCGCGCTGGTCCAAGTGACGCACGACTTCCTCCGGCGAAAGACCGTCACGCTCGACATCGATCATAATGATGTTCGTGTCAGGCGGCACCACACGGAAACCCTCGAGGCTGTCGATGAACTCCGCCAATCGCCGCGCTCGCCCATGGTCTTCTCCTACCCGCGGTAGGTTGTGATCCAGCGCGTAGATGGCGGCCGCCGCCAGGATGCCGACCTGCCGCATCCCACCACCGAGCCTCTTACGGAGCGCGTGCGCCCGCGCCATGGACTCGCCGCTGCCGGCCAACGCCGATCCGATCGGCGCACCGAGGCCCTTGGAATAACAGACCATCACCGTGTCGGCCTCTGCTGCGAACTCGGCTGGCGACACACCCGTCGCCGCCGCCGCGTTCCACAGCCGCGCACCGTCGAGGTGGAGCGGCACGCCGTGCTCATTTGCCAACGCCCGCAGGCCGCGGAGGACCTTCAGCGGCATCACCTTGCCGCCCGCCATGTTGTGGGTGTTCTCCGCACAGATCAGCGACGTGCGCATCAAATGCGGGCTCTCGGGCCGGATGTACGGACGTGCATGCTCTGCAGTGAAGGTCCCATCCTCCGTCGGCACCGGCCGCAGCTGCACACCCGACCACATGGCGGCACCGGCAAATTCGTAGTGGTAGACGTGGGCGTTCGCTTCACAAAGCGCTTCCGAGCCGGGCTCGCTGCCCAGCAGAATGCCGACCTGGTTCGCCTGGGTGCCGCTGGGGAAATAGAGCGACGCTTCTTTGCCCAGGAGCGCGGCCGTTCGTTCCTGCAGGAGCCTGACCGTCGGGTCATCGCCCAGCACGTCGTCGCCCACCTCCGCGTCGGCGATGGCGATGCGCATGCCCGCCGACGGGCGGGTCACAGTATCGCTGCGGAGGTCGACGATGTCGTTGCCTGCCGTCATACGAGTCGGTTGAAGGGGTGGACGGATCGGCCGTTCGCCTTCAAACTATTTCGGGACTTCTTCGGGGTCAAGTGCCCCATTCTAGGCCGCATTGAACCCGCGAACCGCCGCCGCGACCCTGTCCAGCTCGTCCAGCGTCAACTCGGGGTAGAGCGGCAGGCTGAGCACTTCCGCGCAGGCCTGTTCCGCCACGGGGAAATCACCCGGGCGATATCCCAGCTGCGTGAAGCAGGGTTGGAGGTGCAGAGGCCGTGGGTAGTAGATCCCCGTAGCGATTCCGTGGTGCTCCAGGTGTTCTCGCAACTCCTCGCGTCGCCGGGCCCGGATCGTGTACAGATTGTACACGTGGAATCGGTCGTGCTTGGCGGGCGGCGTGGTGATGCCCTCGATGTCCACCAGTTTCTGATCGTAAGCGGCGGCGCGTGCGCGTCGGAGCTCGGTCCAGCCGGGCAGGTGGCGCAATTTGACGTGGAGTAGGGCGGCCTGAATGGCATCCAGACGGGAATTGATGCCGACCTCGTCGTGAACGTAACGGCCGCGCGCCGAGCTCTCGCCGTGGACACGAAGGCTTCGCATGCGCGAGGCGAGCTCTGCGTCGTTCGTCGTGACGAGTCCACCGTCCCCCCAACCCGAGAGGTTTTTCGTCGGGTAGAAAGAGAAGCACCCGATGTTGCCCACCGTGCCGGCGGCGTGCCAGCGACCGTCGACTACACCTTTGGCTCCGATCGCCTGGGCGGTGTCCTCGATCACCCACAGTCCGCGATCCTCGGCAAGTGCGAGGAGTGGCTCGAGCTCGGCCATCTGCCCGAAGAGGTGAACGGGCAGGATGGCGCGAGTGCGTTTCGATAAGGCTTTGGCCACCGAGTGCGGATCGATGTTGAAGGTCCGGGGATCGATGTCGGCAAATACGGGACGACCACCGGCGTTGACGATGGCGCCGGCCGTGGCGAAGAACGTGAAGGGCGATGTGATCACCTCATCACCCGGGCCGAGACCGAGGGCGCGAAGCGACAGGTAGAGAGCATCGGTGCCGCTCGCCACACCTACGGCGTGACCGGCGCCCAGGTACTCCGCGACGGCCAACTCGAATTCTGCTACGGTCGCTCCCAGAACGAAGCTCTGAGTCTCGGCCACACCCGCCACGGCCTCCAACAGCTCGTGTGCGATCGGACGGTTCTGACGCGCCAGATCGAACAACGGGATCTTCGCCGTGGAAATAGAGCTCATCGCACATCCCCTCCTTGCAATGCGGGCGGCACCGTTGCCACCGCATCCGCCTGCCGCTCACCGGCGGCGACCGACCAGGCCCGCAAGGCATTCGCCTCGGCCTGCAGCACGTCTGCGTCCCAGACTCTCGGACTTTCGCTCAGATCGCGCAACGGCCGAGCGCCCAGCAACGGCCAGCTCGCGTAGGCCACGCCCGCTAGCCCAGCGGCGACCGCGAGCAGCGCCGCCATCAGCCGAGCCTCCCGCGCAGGGTTACAGCGACCAGGAGTAACAGGCCACCCAACCACACCAGGCTCGCAAGCGGGCGTCTGGCCAAACGGCAGACGATCCCTTCCGTGGACGCCGAGAAGCCTGCCACTTCCAGGATGACATCGCTCAACGGCCCCCTGATCAGAGCCGGCCTTCGGTATTGGCGGCGCTCCGCCATATCGAAACTCATGACCGCAGTGACCAGCTCGGGTGCACGTTGTGCCTGGTAGAGGCTGAACGATGCCACACGCCGATCGATATCTCCCGACTGATAACGGGAAAGACCGAGGTAAGTCACCTTGACCGCAGCCGCTCCCTCACCCGGCAAAGCGAGCGTGCCGCCCGGGCTCAGCGGTTGACTCTCCACGCGAGTGAGGAATCCGGCGGCGAGCCCCACCACGATCAATGCCACGGCGAGATGGCTGAAGGCGGCCGCCCGGCGACGCGCGGACCGCACCTTCAGGACGGCGGCTACACTGTCATCGCTCCAGTCGGCGCGCGCCGCACGGCGCACGGCTCGCAGTCGGACTCCATCGGCGGCGAGGCCGACAATCGTCGCAGCCGCAAGTGCCGCGGCGATCACGAACTCGGGAGACGTCCGTCCGCTCAACGCGTAGGCACCCCCTCCTACCGCCAGTCCGCTGACTCCGGCCGCCAGCCAAACCCGCCGCCAGCGACCCGCGGGTCGTGCCACTGCCCAGACGGCCGACGCGGTGAGACCCAGCAAGACGATCGGCCAAACGATTTGTCCCCAAAAGGCTCCCTTCGCCAATCCCCAAACCGCCAGGAGGCCAGCGAAGGCGAAGGTGAGTAAGCCACCCTGGAACGCCCAGGGTCCGAACCCCGGCAATCCTCGCAGTTCCTCAGACCCGAGCCGCTGGCGCGTCATCCCCGTCATCGCCCCGGACAGGACTCCGACCGCGAAACCGCCCGCCCACAGCACCGCGGGTGGCACGTTGCCCAACCCCGCGAGCAAGGCGGCGCCACCGCCGAGTACGGCGGGAAAAAAGGCCACCCCAAGGATGCGTCGCCACCGCGACGCCCAAGCGGGAACGGCTCGACCTCCCGGCGCGTGCAGGTAGGCGAAGGCCAGCAGCCAGGCCGGAGCGTGGACCACGACCGAGGAAAGCCCGGTTATGTCGAGGAGTCGACCCGAGCTGGAATAGACGCGCCAGGTCGATGCTGTGATCGCCACGGTGACGAGGCCGACCGCCACCGTCATCGCCACCCGTTCCGCTCGTTGGCCGTCCAACGACTCGGTGAGCTGCGCTCCGACGATCCCGGCGAAGACGAAGCTCGCGCAGGCGATCGCCAGCAAGACGGATGCAACCTCGACCTGCCAGGCGAGTTCTCGTACCGAGAGCGGCAGCCCCGCTCCCATCGCCGCAGGCACATCGGACTGGAAGAACGGCCGGGCTCGCGCTATCGCGGTCAGCAACCCCATCACCGCCAGCACGGCCAGCGCGCCGGTGCGTGCCGCCGTCTGCCGGGAGCGTCCGAGCCGGTAGCTCAATGCGCCAGTCAACGCGATGAGGAAGGTGAGTGTGAGCGCCGCGCCCGCGGGGCCGGTCCAAAGCGCGGCCAGCCGCCAGGGCCATTCCAACTGGAAGCCCGAGTAACTGGCGACATACACGTAACTCAGCCGCACGGTGATCAAAGCGGAGGCGAGACCAGCGACTGAGACGAGCGTGAGAAGCGCCACCGCTTCCACCGCACGTCCCCCCATCGCCGCCAGCTCGCCGCGGCCGCTGAGCGCGCCGCCGATGGATCCAGCGGCGGCGAGCGCCGCCAACGGGAGCGCGGCCCAGAGGCACAATTCGCCGAACTCAGCCACTCTCGAGCCTCCGCCCGCGGGCCTGATCCAGTGCCCAGGTCACCGCGTCTTCCGGCGACCGCGCTTCCGGAACCGGCAGCGGCGGCAGATTCGAACGCAGTGTGATGAGCGGGACATCGTTCTTGAGGCAGAACGCGGCCTCGGACAACGTTCCCCAACCTCCGGCAACCGCGATCACAGCGTCCGAAGCTCCGACGACCACGGTATTGCGGGCTTCGCCCAGCCCGGTAGGTATTGCGACTCGAATGCCCGGATTGGCGGCTCGCGCGTCTGTGCCCGGCAAAATCCCGATCGTGATGGCACCGGCTTCCCGTGCGCCGGCGGCCGCAGCCTCCATCACCCCGCCCAGGCCTCCGCAGACCAGTGCGGCGCCGGCCGCGCCGATCAGCTCGCCGACACGACGGGCGATGCCCGCAATCTCATGATCGCATTCGCCGCTTCCGATGACTCCGATGCGAAGCAACTGCGTCACGGCCAGCTCAGCTCCCCTCGGCCCAGGCAGCCGCAGTGCGGACCGCACGCCGCCAGCCTTCGATCAGCCGGTCCCGCTCGTCTTGCGTCAGGCCCGGCTCGAATCTGCGGTCCGACCCCTGAACTTCGCGCAACTCATCGGGATCGGCCCAGTACCCGGTCGTGAGCCCAGCGAGTCCCGCCGCCCCGAGGGCCGTCGTTTCGACCATCGCCGGACGCCCAACCGGGATACCGGCGATATCCGCTTGGAACTGCATCAGCCAGTCGTTCGCCGCCGCACCTCCGTCTGCGAGCAATTCGCGAACGGGGTGACCCCAGTCCGCCGCCATCGCCTCGATCAGATCGTGCGCGGAATAGGCCATCGCCTCGAGCGACGCACGCGCCAGGTGTGCACGGCCGCTGCCCCGGGTCAGACCAACTAGAGTCCCTCGCGCCGATGACAGCCAGTGCGGTGCGCCAAGGCCGACGAACGCCGGGACGAAGTAGACGCCGTCGTTCGAATCGAGGGAACCCGCCAGGGATTCCGTTTCGGCGGCCGTGTCTATCAAGCCCAACTCGTCTCGCAGCCACTGCACGGCGGCACCCGCGATGAAGATCGAGCCTTCCAGCGCGTAGGCCGCCTCGCCACGCGGCCCGCACGCTACGGTGGTGAGCAATCCGTGCTCCGACGGCACGACCTCACGGCCGGTGTTCACTAGCAAGAACGCGCCCGTCCCGTAGGTGCACTTGGCCATGCCGGGCTCCCAGCAACCCTGGCCGTAAAGCGCAGCCTGTTGGTCGCCCATCGCCGCCGCCACCGGAGCCTCGATACCGATGGCCGAGGCGTCGCTCACGCCAAAGACTCCACCGGAAGGTCGGACCGCCGGCAAGATCGCCTCCGGCACATTCAGGATTCGGCAGAGATCGGGGTCCCAGCGAAGCTCCTCGATGTGAAACAGCTGGGTCCGGGAGGCGTTGGTGGGTTCGGTCGCGTGCACCACCTCGCCGGTTAGCTTCCAGATCAACCAGCTATCGATCGTGCCGACAGCCAGCTCTCCGGCCTCTGCACGGAGGCGCGCGCCGGGCACGTTGTCGAGGAGCCAGCTCATCTTCGTGCCCGAGAAATAAGGATCGATCACGAGTCCTGACCGCTCGCGGATCAAATCGGCATGCCCGGCCGCTTCGAGCGCCTGGCATTGAGAGGCCGTGCGACGGCACTGCCAAACGATGGCCCGGTGCAATGGCTCACCGCTCTCGCGATCCCACAGCACAACGGTCTCGCGCTGGTTGGTGATGCCGAAACCGGCCACATCGCTCGGTCTCAAGCCGCCGTCTTCCAGCGCCCCCGTCACCGCTTCGCGGACGGACAGCCAGATCTCCTCCGGATCGTGCTCCACCCATCCGGGCTGTGGATAGTGTTGCTGGATCTCCCGATAGGCGCGGCTCACTGCGAGACCGTCGTGGCTGACGGCCAGCACCGTGGTTCCGGTCGTTCCCTGATCGATAGAGAGGATCACCGACATGATGTCTTCAGCTACTCTGGCCCCACTTGAACGTCTTCACGTCCACCTCGGAGTTGGCTTCTCGCAAGCCCGAGACGAATTCTTCGAGACCTTCCATATTGCTGTAGAGGTTGATCGACCCGCCAACGTGCTCGAGGGTACAGTAGCGACCCGCACGACGGATCCGCTTGATGTCGGTCGGAGCAAGCACTCTTCGACCGAGAAAACTGTGAAATTCCATCGAGCCGTCGTCGACGACGCGGATGCTCACCGGCGCCTTGAGGTGTCGATACCACTCAAACGCCAGCGCGAACAGGATGACGACAAAGAACCAGCGCGGCTCCGCGAACACGAGGCCGACTACGCTCAACACGGTCAGCACGGCCAAGAAACCGATGGAGAAAATGACCGTGGATCTCTTCGCTTTGTACTCCCTCATGCCTGAGCCTTCGTTTCCTTCAAAGCTGAGAGATCGTCCGGGGCGAAGATTCCCGCTTCGTTGATGATCCCAGAAATCAGGCTCGCCGGCGTCACATCGAACGCCGGGCTGTACACGTCAACGCCGTCCGGCACGGTCTGGCGCCCGAAGCCGCTGCGGACCTCCTCCGCTCCACGCTCCTCGATTGGAATCTCATCCCCAGAAGGTGTCTCGAAGTCGAACGTCGACGAGGGCGCTGCCACGTAGAAAGGGATGCCGTGATGTCGCGCCGCGATGGCTAGCGAATAAGTCCCGATCTTGTTCGCGACATCGCCGTTCGCCGCGATACGATCGGCACCGACGATCACCAGATCGACGCCGAGATCCTTCATCGCGATCGCCGCCATGTTGTCGGTCACGACTGTCACGTCCACGCCTGCGCGCTGCAGCTCCCACGCCGTCAGCCGGCTCCCCTGCAGCAACGGACGTGTCTCC
>JBDHAI010000097.1:0-8532 GCA_039588155.1 Gemmatimonadota bacterium
GACCAGCGAGCTGTCGCCATCCGCCTCCAGCAACATCACTCGATACAAGGGCAGGCACTCCCCACAGGGTTGGAATGGAATCGTGTCGTTGATCCGATAGACCAGAACTCCTGCCGCCGGGAGATCGCGATCGAAGCCGACGCGGTCTCTGAACTCCACCAGCAAGCGCTCCCGGTCGCCTAACGGCACCTCCAGCACCCTGCCGCTGGTTTGAACCGGCTCCAGAGTAAGAACCTGCAACTCCGCTTCTGTAACGCGGTCGACTCGCTGCAACCAGCCCAGGCGCTGTTTTTCCCACGCACCCATATGCGACGGGCGCGGCCAGGCCGACGAGCTGCCGACCGCGCCGCACCCCCATGCACCCGCCGCCATCAGCGACCAGCAGCCCACCACCCAACGTCGCTGCTCGGGCAGCAGCCCATCGATGGGATGGTAGAGATCAGGCAGGCCGAGGAGGTGTCCCAGTTCGTGAGCGATGGTGTGGATGGGAGCGATCTCGCCGCCCGCGCAGTTAACGATGCTCTGGATGAAGTAGGGGCCGATCTTCACCGGGTCGCCGCCGGGCCGTAAATCGTCGGTCTCGAAATCCTGGCCTGTCCAGTTCCGCACCCTGGAAAAATGTGGCCAGATGCCCGGACCACCGCAGGACGCCGAGACGTCCAGGAAGTAGAACGCCACCGCGTCGACGAATCCGTCGTCGTCACCACTATTGGGGATGTTATCGGGACCGTCGTTATCATAGAGCCCGAAGTCGGTGGCGGCGTCGGACAGCGTCAACGCGTCCACGAGATACTCACCCACTCGAGAATCGCCACCCAGGCCCCACTCGCTCCCCACGACCTCCGCGCGCCTCAGGCTCGTCCGCACCCACGGCAGCACGCCACCGGCGATGTTGAGCCGCCCGCCCGAGACTTCCGCATAGAACTCCCGCAGCGTGCCCTCGCTGGCCGGCCCGGTGAAGAGAACCTGCGCCAGGTCGCCCGCGCTGACTTGCGGATCGTCCGAATCCGCGAACAGCGCCGGGATCGCGACCAGCGGCATGTCGCCAGCGACGACGCGGCCAGCCGCGAGATCGCGTTCGACGCGAGCGATCCAGCCACCCTGGGCGCGGAAGAAGGCGGGATTATCCTGCAAAAGCTGGTAGTAACCCGCTGGGAGCTGCCGGCCGCTGATCTCCGCCGCGATCTCGATGTCCTGGGCGGCGGAATCCGCAGGGACGATAGCCAGGGCTCCGGCAAACAGGGCGAGCCATCCCGGACTGCGCGGCACGATCACGTTCCCGTCACCGGCTGAGCGTTCACCGCATAACTTGCCAGATTGGGGCGAAGGCGATTGTCGGCGTCGGCCACCTCGACGAGTCGCAGCCGCGGCGGCCGGCCCAGGTCCTCGATGCTCAGACGGAAGTTGATCGTGCCGGGTTGGTCGAGGAGCACCACGATTCGGCTGATACCGCCGGCCCGCCAGTGAAAGACCTGTACGCCTTCACCCGCCACGTCCACGATCCCGGCGTCCGGGGTCTCGAGCACCGCCGCCCCCTCCGCGCCGTTCGGCGAGCCGACGCTTACCGCCAGACTACCGGGCACCGCCGCCGGTGGCGTCGTCTCATCGCTACAAGCGACGCCCAGGATCGCCAGGCAGGCGATGGCTGCGATGACTTTGCGGGCTGCAGACACTCCAAGCCTCCGTCCGGGCTCAGTGGAACACGCTCCAAAGATGCTAAAGTCGCACGGCGGTGGGAAGCGAAGGATCTCCGAAACCCGGGCCTAGAGATTCTGCAGCAGCTGGGCGATGTTCTGGAACCCACGCGTGTCGAACCGTCCAAACCCCGCTTCCGCCATCTTCCCGAGGTCCCCTGCCCTATGAAGCCTTGTGAGGATCGCGCCGAAGCGCGAGGCCGCCTCGACATCGCCGATGAGCTTCGCGGCGGAGGACGCCAGCAGGAACTCACGGTTGAGCGGCGAAAAGCTGCCGAGCGGTGGATCGACGATGAACATCGGCAGTCCGAGACCCAGCGCCCACTGGGTCCGCTCGTGCGAAGGCGCCACGAAGTAATCGAAGTTTCCGAAGAGACTCGCGGTGTACTCGTTCAGCTCCCGACGATCCTCATAGAGACACAACAGAGCCGCTACCGTCTCCTCCGGCAGTTCGCTCACGGACGGCGCAGTGGCTAGGGCCAGCCTCTCCGCAGCGAACAGCGCGGAAATCCGCGCGCCCAGCCGCCCGGCCCGGCGCGCGAAGATCACGACGCGCCCTCCGGCCGTGACCGCAGACGCGGCGGCCGCAGCCAGAACTTCCACGTGTTCACGCGGTTCGGCGCCGGAGGAGAAGAACGCGCCGCACAGCGTGTCCGCCCCCGAGAGTCGATCGACCCTGGAGTTGAAGGCAGCTTCCGACATGCTGGTCAGCGCGGGCTCGATGCAGAGCCCAGAAACGAAGAGCTGCTCCGTATCGAAGCCCGCCTTGATGAATCGGTCGGCCGTGTCCGCGAGCGGGACGAGGATACGATGCCGACCCAGGACCCAGGACTCCCGCGGTGTCGCCACCTCGCCGTGCTGGTAGATCAGCTGCTGCCGGTCTTTGAGTATGGCCACCAGCAAGGGATGCGCGACGACGAGCGGCGTCGCGTCTTGCAGATATGTGCGGCGCAGCTGGGTGCCCATGACTCTCAGCGCCAGCCCGCCACGGTTGAAGTCGTTCTGAGTCCGCAAGCGGCTGTACGCTCGCGAGATCGACCCGCCGCGCGCCGAACCGCGGTAGACGATCCGCGCCAGTTTCCACGCTAGTCGAGCGGCGCCGGAGTTGGCCGAAAAGACGTCGCTCACGGTGCCGATCTTATCGGGCGGTAAGCACTCGATGATCCCGTCCAAATAGTACGGGTGCCCCCGCCCGATGTTCGTGTAACGAAAGTCGACAGTTATTTTGGCCACCCCACGATGCAGCCGACCTATTAGCCGGACCGATGGGCGAGCTCGACCTGTACTTGCACCCCCACATGATCGGAGATGTGAGCGTCCGCTCCGTCGATAACCGTGCGGGCATCTTTCACCGTCCAAGCACGATCCGACCCCGACTTCACCAGCACGTAGTCGTAGCGCTCGTCGGTCTTGGTTTCCTGATAGGGTAGGGCCGCGTAGCGATTACGGCTGGGCACCCAGGTCGCCGACTGACTAACCGGCGTGGGATTCAGTGGCAATGGGTCGACAAACCCCGCATCCAAGAGCGCCGAGTACTCCGGTGTGAGGGGGTTCTCCGGTCCTGGGGGTGCCGGATAGGCGACCGTAGGCGAGATGTTGATGTCGCCGGCCACCAGGATCGGCCGCCCGTTAGCTTCGGCGTCCAATACTTCGAGCAGCGGTGGGAGCTGCGCACAGCGTACTTGGGTGTCCCGCGCCTTCGTGCCTGCGTACAGGTGGAGCGCGAGCAAAGTCACCGGCCCCAGCGGAGACTCGAGCTGTACGATCATCGCCCCTTTGCGGCCGAGTCGCTCGTCCGGTTTCGGGCCCAGATCGGCATGTGGGATGAAGCGGCTGTCGCTGATCGGCAGGCGCGAGAGCACCAGGAGACCGCCCGTTGCGTCGATGGGCATCAGCCTGAGGATGCGCCGGTAGCTCAGCGCATCAGGCGTCGTCGCGTAGGGCGGGCAGAGATCCCGCAACACGCGCCGCCGGGCCCGCACATCGAACATCTCCTGCAGGACGATGACGTCCGCGTCCAGCGCCGCCAGCGCCTGCGGCAGCAGGCTCAGGCGGCGTCGCTTCTGTTGCGACGGTATGCGGATAGGCAGCGCCCAGGCGTTGAACGTGACAACCCGCAGTGAGAAGGTGTTCGACATCGTGGGCATATGAAAACACTCTCGGCCGCTCGGGTCAACGCTTTACATCGATCCCGCTTGCTCGATTACCCCCGGCACGCCTAAGATCAGCGGCTCGTCTCGGCCTCAGCGTAGGGACCTGGCTGGCGCCGAAGGGTCACCCAGCGAACCGAACATGGAAATCTCGCACAAGCCCGAAGACACTTCCCCGCTAGACCTACCGGCGCTGGCGCTGGGCATCGTCGGTGCGCTGCTGGCGATCAAGCTGCTCCTCCACTTCGCGACGAACGCCTTTGGGCCATACGAGGTCCACCGCGATGCGTTCCTGTACATGGCGATGGGCGAGCACTTGCGCCTCTTCGCGATGGACTTTCCGCCTGCGATCGCCATCCTGTCACAGCTCACGCGAGGCCTGCTCGGCGACTCGTTGTTCGCGATACGGCTGCCGATCGCGCTCTTCAGCACGGCACTCGCCTTGCTCGCCGCGTTGACCGCGCGCGAGCTGGGCGGAGGCCGCTTCGCCCAAGGGCTCGCGGCTCTCGCGGTTCTCGCGAACGGGATGATGTTGCGAACGGGCAACCTCTTCCAGCCGGTGGCGCTGGATCAGTTCTGGTGGACGCTCGCGCTATTCGCGCTGGTCAAGCTGACCCGGACCGAGGAGCCGCGCTGGTGGATCGCCTTCGGCATCGCCTGCGGCCTGGGGCTACTCACTAAGTTCAGCGTGTTGATATTTGGCTTCGCCGCGTTGCTCGCCCTGTTGGCCACAGCGGAACGACGCTGGCTGATGACACGCTGGCCATGGATCGCCGCCGCCACCGCCGCTGTCATCGGCAGCCCCTCGTTCATCGGCCAGGTCAACCTCGGCTGGCCGCTCTTCGATCAAATGGGCGTTCTACGCGGCGGACAGCTGGCCCGGGTGACTCCCCTGCAATTCATCCTCGAGCAGCCGCTCATGGGGATGGGGTTCGTCGTCGCTGTCATCGGCATCGTCGCTCTCGCGTTCGGTCGCTCCTGGAAGCCCTACCGAGTCGTAGGGTGGACCGCCGTGTTCGCCTTCCTGACGCTCCTCGCCCTCAAGGGTAAGGCCTACTACTTGGGTCCGATCTATCCCGTGATGTACGGGGCCGGCGCCGTGGTGCTGGAGCGGTTCCGGCTTCCCAAGTGGGGCGCCGTGGCTCGCTGGGGAACGGTCGCGCTGGTCGCGGGCTACGGAGCGCTCACGCTACCCCTCGGGTTGCCGATCCTGGCGCCGCCGACGATGGAGCGCTATCTGGCCTGGTTGAGCATGGAGCGGACGACGGAGACGAACGTCGGCGCTAGTGAACGGCTCCCACAGGACTACGCCGACATGCTGAACTGGCGCGAGCAGATCGAAGAGGTAGCCCGGGTCTACGACGGCTTGCCAGACGAGGATCGCGAGCGGGCCGTCATCCTCGCCAGCAACTACGGGGAGGCTGGAGCCATCGACTTCTACGGGCCGCGCTATGGCCTACCCAAGGCCCGGGCGTTCGTGGGGTCGTACTGGTTCTTCGGCCCCGGCGACCTGCCAGGCGAAGTGCTGGTGCTGCACGGATTCCGCGAGGATGATTTCAGCTCATTCTGCGAATCGAAGACAGCGGCAGGCTACGTCACCCACCCTTACGCCGTCGCCGAACAGAGAGACCTCACTATATATGTGTGCCGTGAGCCGCGAGAGACATTGCAGGAACTCTGGCCACGGCTCGCGGGCGAGCAGTAGTCGAGCCGCGAAAGGCTAAACCAGCTCCGAGTCGGAGTGAATCTCGATCAGGCTCGGTCCCTGGTGTGCTATCGCGTCAGCTAGAGCTTCTTCGAGCTCGCCCGGCCGACGACACGTCAACCCGCGCGCGCCGCAGTTGTCGGCGTACGCGGCAAAATTGGGATTGTGCAGCGAGGTTTGCCACACGTCCCAATTCCCGGCCCGCTGTTCCTTGCTGATCTTTCCGAGCTCGTTGTTGTTGAGCAGAACGTGCGTGATGTTCATGTCGTACTTCACGGCGGTCGTCAGCTCCGCCAGATACTGACCCAAGCCGCCGTCGCCCGAGACCGAAACGACCTTGCGCCCTTTGAATAGTGGGTCTTCTTCCTGCGTGGCGGCCCAGGCCCCCATCGCAGCCGGAAACGCGAAACCGATCGAGCCCAGGTAACCGGACATCAGGACTGATTGCCGCGTGCATTCGAAGTAGCGCCCAAACGAGTAGGTGTTGTTACCTACGTCAACCGCGATGATCGCGTCCTCCGGCACCTGGCGGGTCATGGCGGCGAAGATCGCCGCCGAGTTGAGACCCTTACCCCGATCGTCCCGCGTGCGGCGCTCTTTCTCTGCCCGCCAGATGGCCCAACGCTCCCCGAGATCGCCCCGTTGATCCTCGCTGACGACATGGCCGGCCAGCCTTTCCTTGAGGCTGGCGCAGGTGACAGCGATCTCGCCCCAAACTGGAACCTCGACCGCGTGAAACTTGCCCAGCGTCATCGCGTCGAAGTCCACTTGAATCGTCGGCTTCTTGGGCGTGATGCCGGTATGGTCCGAGAAGCTGGCGCCAAAGACCAGCAGGCAGTCGGATTCGTTCATCACCCAACTGGCGATCGGCGTTCCGCTCCGTCCCAGCACACCACCGCCCAGCGGATGCGTGTCCGAGATGAGACCCTTACCCTTGAACGTGGTGATCACCGGGCAGTCCAGTATCTCCGCCAGCTCGATGATCCCCGGCATACTGAAGCGCGCGCCATGGCCGACGATGATGACGGGTCTCTTAGAGCGAGATAGAAGCCGGCGTGCACTCTCCAGCGACTCTTCAGGCGGTGCGATGTCCCGTGGCGTGACTCGCCCCTCGGGCCCGCCGGCCTTCGCGCCTTCCGGGGCGGGTAGCTTAGGAACCTCGTCGGGGAAGATCAGCTGCGAGACGCCGCGGTTCAGCAGGGCGCTCTTACAAGCCAGGTTCACCAGTTCAGCATGTTTGCTGGTGTGAAGCGCCGGCTGCGCCCATTGCGCCACCTTGCCGAAGGCCGCCTGTAGATCCACTTCCTGAAAGGCGCCCGGCCCGAGGACTTGAGTGTCGACCTGGCCCGTCAGGGCGACAACCGGCGAGCGATCCACGTTCGCGTCCCACAGGCCCGTGAGCAGATTGGTGGCGCCGGGACCCGCGATGGACAGGCAAGCGGCGGGACGGCCGGTGAGCTTTCCGTAAGCAGAGCACGCGAACGACGCCGCGCCCTCATGACGGATCCCGTAGTAGGTGAGACGGCCGGCCTCCTCTTGAATGCGCACGGCGTCCGCGACGCCTAGGTTCGAGTGACCGACCATGCCGAACACGTGCTTCACCCCCCAGTTGGCCAGGGTCTCGATCATCACGTCACCGACCGTGCGGACGTGGGGTACCTCCTTCGGCAGTCCGACGTAGATGCCGTCTTCGCGTTCTTCTACCGGGAAGGTCGCGACGCCGTCGTCGAAGCCCGGGGCGATGCCGGTCAGCGGGTCGTAGTCCCAACCATGCCAGGGACAACGCAGAAGACCTTTCTCGATCGAGCCTTCGCCCAGCGGTCCGCCCTGGTGAGGACACTTGTTGTCCAGCGCTCCGTACTCGCCCTGGTAATGGGTCATGCAGAGGGTCAGGTGGGCGCAGGTCACGGGCTTCACCCGACCCTCTGCGAGCTCGTTCAGCGCCAAGACCTTGTACCACTCCAATCCGTCCTTGCTGGAACCCATAGCGTTCTCCGATTGCTGTGAACTGCCACGACTGATTCAAGCGGACTGCAGCTCGCGACTCCTACAGCCTGAAGTTCACTAGCCTGCAATCTTTGCAAGCGTGGTCTGTGCGAGATAACCGAGGACGAAGAGCAGCCAGAACACGGCATAGAACCGGTGGAACCGCCTGTTGCTCGATAGGGCGCCGATTAAGCTGAGCGTGAGCAGCGTACCGACGAAGGCGAAGTATAGACCCGGCAGCTCTCTGAGGCCCGTACCTGCCTTGAAGATCGTCTCCGGGATGTCGACAAGCCACGCCACGAACTGGATCCCGAAGAACCACGTCTGATTTCTGAAGAAATACTCCTCGAAATCGAAATCGTCGGGGAAATCCCACGGATAAAGCATCGCGGCCAAGAGGAAAAGCGCCACGGCGTAAAGCGTAACGAACAAAAAGTGATAGAACGTCCATTCCGCGAGCGAGCTCCACCAGAACATCCCCCACCAGATCGCCAGAATGTAAACGAGGACGTTTACCGTCCAGAGGCTGTGTACCCAATAGACGCGAATCGTATCGCGATTCTGAATCACCTTGCTGGTCCCGATGAGGAGATGGGTGATCCCAAGACCCATCACCACGGAGATCAGCACGCCGAGGTACTCGAAGAGCGACATTTGTTCTGGCAGCCTGCGGTAGTGCTACGTATCGGATCGCTGCATGAAGCCGCGAGGGCTAAGCCCCGAGCGACGCAAGACACCCGGGGCATTCTTTACAACAATTGTCGCGGCTTGTAAAGGTCGTGTCTCCTTGACCTCCTACTCAGTGTAGGCACCTTAGGCGGTGTACGGCTCGTTGCAGTATGCACCTCCGTGTTGAACGTGGGCAGCAGGATCTAAGCATCCAGAATGTCATCAATCAGTGGCCTGTCCACATCCATGACATGGGGCAGACCCGTTACCTCTGCGGCATCGCGTGTCAACGCGGCCAGGGGCGCGAAACTCTGCGGCGCGATCGTCC